>JBEKVF010000089.1:0-7734 GCA_049514295.1 Acidimicrobiales bacterium | reverse complement strand
GCGATCTGCAGCAGCGCGTGCAGCTCCTCGCTGCTCTTGGTGAAACGCTCCTCGGTGTCGGAGTGCTGGAGCAGCCCGAGCGAGTCACGCCGCTTGACGATGGAGAGCACGTCGAGCTGGCGGGTCTGGCCCACGAAGTAGGCGACGGTGGCGTGGCCCGCCTCGTGGGTGGCCACGCGGTCCCGCTCGTCGGGCGTGTAGATGGTCTCGTCGGTGACGCCGAGCTCGACCAGCATCTTCGCCTCGGCCACGTCGGACATCGTCATGGCGGAGCGGCCATGCGTCAGCGCGATCACGAGCCCCTCGTCCATGAGCCGCTCCAGCGAGGCCGGCGAGTACCCGAACGTCATGCCGGCGACCATGTCGACGGCGCCGTGCTCGTCGAGGTCGGCGGCGTGGGCCTTCTTGCCGAGGTAGTAGGCGATGATGTCGCCCCGGGCCCGGCGTCCCGGCAGGCCGAAGTAGATGGTGCGGTCGAAGCGGCCGGGCCGGATGAGCGCGGGGTCGAGGTCGTCCTTGCGGTTGGTGGCGCCGACGACCAGCACGTTGGCGGGCACCACGGCGGGCTTGCGCAGCTTGCCGCCATCAGGCAGGTAGCGGTTGACCAGGTCGATCCAGGCCGAGGCGAACCGCTGCCCCCGCGTCGGCACGTCGAACGACTGGAGCTGCACCAGCAGCTCGTTGACGACGCCGGACACGCCTTCGGTCCCGCCGCTGCCGCCCATGCCGCGCCGGGTGGCGCCGATGGCGTCGATCTCCTCGATGAAGCCGATGGCGCCGCCCTCCTTGCGGGCGTGCTTGCGCAGCTGCTTGAAGAACGAGCGGATTTTGCGGTTGGTCTGGCCGTAGTACATCGACTGGAAGGCCGAGGCCGAGACGAACAGGAAGGGGACGTTGGCCTCCTTGGCCATGGCCTTGGCCACGAAGGTCTTGCCCGTCCCCGGGGGCCCCTCGAAGAGGATGCCGCGGCGCGCCGATCCACCCATGGTCTCGCGGAACGTCTGGTGGGCGAGGAACAGGTTGATGGAGCGGACCACCTCGGCCTTGATGCCGTCGATGCCCACCAGATCCTCCAGGCCGACCGCTGTCTCGCCGGGACGGATGAGGGTGTGAGGCGAGCGCCCGGCTCCGAGGAAAGGCGCGGCCATGACGGCACCCAGCATCAGGACGATGAGAATGATGGGGAGTGCACCACCGAGCCAGTGGGGCAGGTGTACCGAGGGGAAGATGCCGTGCCCCGTCATCTTCCGGATCACGGTCCAGCCGAGCGCGAGCGCGCTCACCGCCACCAGGCGGCGCAGGCGGGTGAGGCGGCGGCGCTCGCGGGTCCGGGCCACGTCGGCGCTGCCGAGGACAGAGTCGCCCACGATCCCGGCGACGGCGGCGTTGGCGTTCTTGGAGCCGGTGCCGGGACGCGCTGGGCTAGGGACCAAATCGGCGGGCCGACTCATGACCAAACTCCGTTCATCCCCCGTGGACGCTTCTCATAATCTAGAGAATCCCACAGGTCACATGACCTTGCGAAGTGACGAAAGTCACGAATTACCGGAATTGATCCCCCACCGGGTCCGAGTCACGGACCCATTGGGGCAGGTAGACGTCGCTCCCGTCGGGACGGGGCCGGGGGGTGAAGACGACCCGGACCGGCTCGCCGATGTCGATGGTGGCGGGATCGACGCCGTTGATGTCGCCGCCCGGGCCCGTGACCAGGTTGCCCACCATGCGCAGGCTGGGCTTCTCGGCCAGGGTGACCGTGATCACGGGGAAGGGCGCGTACGGGGCGTAGGCGGGGAGCACCGGGGGATGCACGACCACGAAGGACCAGATCGTCCCCCGGCCCGAGACCGCCTGCCACGAGCGCTCGGTGGACTGGCAGACCGGGCACATGACCCGGGGCGGGAATCGCAGCGCCCCACAGGCGCCGCAGGTCTGGATCCGCAACTCCCCTGCCGCCGTGCCCTCCCAGAACCCGTCGGACTCCTCGTCTCCCAGGGGGAGGAGGAAGGCCTCGGCTGCGGCGGGTGCCGCCTCGGTCGTCATGAACCCAGTCTCACCCGCCCGGGAACCCCGGTGCCAGGGGGCCAGGTGGCCAGGGGGCCAGTCCCGCCGCAGGAAAGGAGCCGGACATCTTCCAGAACTATCAATGGCTCTGTTTAGAGTTTTGGGACACGTTGCCCGGTCGCTCCCTCGCGGACGGCGATGGCGAGGACGACAGGCCGGCCCAAGGGACCGGAAGCGAGCAGGGCCTTTTGGCGGCGGGAGGCACGGCGGGGTTGAATGTGACGCGCCGTCAGATCCGCCGGCGAAGCCGACCAGGGAGCACACATGGCCGAGACAACCACGCGCGACGAGCACCAGCTCCTCATCGGGGGCAAGTGGGTCGACGCGTCCGATGGGACCTACGAGATCGTCAACCCCGCCACCGAAGCCGTGGTCGGACGGGCACCGAACGCCAGCGCGTCCGACGCCGCCGCCGCCGCCGCGGCGGCCAAGGAGGCCCAGCCCGGATGGGCGGCCTGGTCGGCCGAGGAGCGCGGCGCCCTCATGCGGGAGGCGGCGGCGGCCATCCGCGCCAAGTCGTCCGAGCTCCTCCCCTTGGTCATCGCCGAGACCGGTGCCACGGCGACGGTCGGCTCGCGTATGCAGGTCCCCGTGGCGGCGGACCGCTTCGAGCGCTACGCCCGCGACCCCCGCCCCGTGCTGCAGACGCCGCTGTTGCCCCAGCCCGCACAGGCGACGCCGTTGGCGCCGGGCGGGATCATCGGCGGCATGGTCAACCGCCAGCCGCTGGGCGTCGTCGCGTGCATCACGTCGTACAACTTCCCCATGGTGAACATGGCGGGCAAGGTGGCGCCGGCGCTGGCCGCCGGCAACACCGTCGTGGTGAAGCCGGCGCCCCAGGACCCGCTCGCCATCGTGGAGCTCGTACGCATCCTCAACGACGTGGGGTTCCCACCCGGCGTGGTGAACCTGGTCAACGGCAACGGTCCGGCCTCCTCCGCCGCGCTGGTGGACGCCGACGAGGTGGACTGCGTCAGCTTCACGGGATCGACCCAGGTCGGGGTCACCATCGCCGAGAAGGCGGCGCGCACCATGAAGCGCACGCTGCTCGAGCTCGGCGGGAAGGGGGCCTGCGTCGTCTTCGAAGACGCCGACGTGAAGGGGGCCGTCGGGTGCATCGGCTCGACGTGGTCGTTCCACTCGGGACAGATCTGCACCGCGCCCACCCGGGCCGTGGTGCACCGCAGCCTCTTCGACCAGGTCCGCGATGGGCTGGTGCAGATGGCCGGGTTCCTCAAGGTCGGCGACCCGACCGACACGGCCACCATCATCGGGCCCGTGATCTCGGCCGCGCAGCGGGCGCGGATTGAGGCGCACATCGAGACGGCGAGGGAGGACGGGGGCGAGGTCGTCCTCGGCGGCGAGCGGCCGGCCGACCTGCCAACGGGCTTCTACGTGGCGCCCACGCTCATCACCGGCGACAACACCATGCGGGTGGCGCGGGAGGAGATCTTCGGCCCGGTCATCACCATGATCCCCTTCGACGACGAGGAGGAGGGCATCGCCATCGCCAACGACACGGAGTTCGGGCTGTACGACTACGTGTTCTCCAAGGACGGCGGCCGCGCTCTGCGGGTGGCAAAGCGGCTCCAGGCCGGACACGTCGGCATCAACACGGCACAGCGCAACCACGACGCACCGTTCGGCGGCTTCAAGATGTCGGGCGTCGGGCGGGACGGGGGCGACTACGGCCTGCTGGCCTACACCGAGCCCCAGGCGATCATCTGGAGCTCGTAGGCGCCCGGTCGCAGACTTATACAACGGTCCCGACGAAGCGCGCCGCGAACGACGCCATCGCACTGAGCACCTCGGACGAGCGGCGCCAGGGTGACACGATGAGGCGGTCCACCCCGGCCGCCTCCCAGGCCACCACGTCGTCCTCGGTCGCGCACTCGCCGCCGACCGTGACCTCGAAGGGCAGGCCGAGCCGGCCCGCCTCCTGGCGGTGGGCCCGGATGACGCCCACCTGGTCCGCCGCCGTGTCGGGTGTGTGCGTCATGCCGATCCAGCCGTCGCCCAGCCGTCCGGCCCGGCGCAGGGCCGGTGCCGACTCCCCGCCGATGAGGATGGGGATGGGCCGCTGCACCGGCTTGGGCTCGAAGGCCACCTCGCCGAAGGGGAAGTGCGGCCCGTCGTTGGCGATCGTCTCCTCGGTCCACAGCCGGCGGCACACGACGATGGCCTCCTCCAGCCGGGCCGCGCGGGTGGCGGGGTCGATGCCGAGCGCCTCCCACTCCGACCGCAGCCAGCCCGCGCCGGCCCCGATGACGGCGCGCCCGCCCGAGACCCAGTCCAAGGTGGCGAAGGCCCGCGCCGTGATGAAGGGGTGGCGCAGGCCCAACAGGTAGACGTACGTGCCGAGCCGGAGTGAGGTCGTGCGGGCCGCCACGTAGGACAGCAGCGCGGCAGGATCGAAGAGCTGGGTCGTCGGGGGGATCGGCGGGTGCTCCGCTCCGGCGTGGGGCGAGCCGGCCATGGCGAGCGGCAGGACGAGGTGCTCGGGCAGCCAGGCCGACTCGAAGCCGAGCCGGTCGGCGGCCTCGGCGGCCTCGACCCAGAGGCGCGGGTGCAGGCGGCCGAAGGTGACGGCGAACTTCACCCCGAACCCCCTGGCACGGCAGCCAAGCTACCGGGTGGCTCTGCGCCGCACACGGGTGCGGGCCCAGTGGGCTAAGAACGCGCCGTGGACACGTTCCCCCATACGCCGATGCCCGAGCACGGCCTCCCCCGCGGCGAGGTCATGCAGCGGCTGCTGGCCATGAAGCAGGACGACCAGGACTGGCGGGGCGGCCGCGTGTTCAGCCTCGTCTACTCCGCCGGCGACGACGTGCACGAGCTGCTGGCCGACGCGCTGGCGCTCTACAGCGCCGAGAACGGCCTCAACGTGCTCGCCTTTCCCAGCATCGGCACCATGCAGCACGACATCGTCTGCAACACGGCCACGCTGCTCGGGGCAGACGACCCAGCCTCGGGCGGCGCCGTCGAGGGGTATCTCACCTCGGGCGGCACCGAGAGCCTGCTGCAGTCGGTCAAGACGGCGCGCGACGTCGGGCGCGAGCGCGGCATCGCGCGGCCCAGCGTCGTGGCGGGCGAAAGCGCGCACGCCGCCTTCACCAAGGCGGCGGACTACTTCGACGTCGACCTGATCCGGGTGCCGGTCGACGCCGACTTCCGCGTCAGCGCGAGCGCGCTGGCCGACGCGTGCACCGACGACACCATCATGGTCGTGGGCTCGGCCCCGACCTATCCCCAGGGCGTGATCGACCCCATCGCCGACATCGCCGCGCTCGCCACCGAGCGCGGCATCCTGTGCCACGTCGACGCTTGCATGGGCGGGTTCCTCCTCCCCTTCCTGGTCGAGCTGGGCCGCATCCACGAGTCTTTCGACTTCCGGGTGCCGGGCGTGACCTCCATGTCGGCCGACGTGCACAAGTACGGCTACGCGTCGAAGGGGGTCTCGGTGATCCTGTACCGCACCCACGAGCTGGCCCGGAAGCAGCTCTTCGTGACGACGGACTGGCTCGGCGGGTTCTACGCATCGACCGCGATGGCGGGGACGCGTCCGGCCGGACCCGTCGCGGCGGCTTGGGCGGCCATGATGCACATCGGGCACGCCGGCTACGTCGAGCTCACCCGCACGGCGCACGACGCGGCGCGCGAGCTGCGGGCCGGCATCGAGTCGGTCGACGCGCTCGAGGTGCGCGGCGATCCACCGGCCACGGTGATGGCGTTCGGTGCCCGCGATCCCGACACCCTCGACATCTTCGCGGTGGGCGAGCGCCTCACCGGCGACGGCTGGTACCTCGACCGCCAGAACCGGCCCGACTCCTTGCACGCGACCGTGCACGCGGGCAGCGCGGCCACCGTGCCCGCCCTCGTGGCCGACCTGCGCCGGGCCGTCCGCGACGTGGGGTCGACCCGCACCGAGCGGCGCGACACGACCTACGGCAAGAGCACCTAGCCCGGCTCCATGGCCAGCTCGTCGACGTAGCACCAGATCCAGTCCTCTCCGGGCTGGAAGGACTGGATGAGCGGATGACCCGACTGGTGGAAGTGCGCCGTGGCATGCCGGTTGGGCGACGAGTCGCAGCAGTTCACCTCGCCGCACGACAGACACAGCCGCAGGTGGACCCATGTGCCCCCGACGGCCATGCAGGCGCCGCAGCCCTGCGGGGTCTGCGGCTCCACATCGGCGATCTGGTCCAGGTGTGTGCACTCGGGCATGGCGAACCTCCTCTGTCCCGGGTCCCTACGAGGTCGTCATGCCGCCGTCGACGGGCAGCGCGGCCCCGGTCACGCCACCGGAGTCCGGACCGCACAACCACGCGATGAGAGCGGCGGGCTCCGCCGGCTCGAGCAGGCGCTCCACGAGCTGGTGCACGGCGAACTCCTCGGCGGAGGCCAGGCCGTAGACGGCGGCCGACGCATCCAGCATCGGCCCACGCGTGGAACCGGGGCACACCGCGTTGGCGGTGATGCCGGTGCCGGCCAGGTCGGCGGCCAGCGACCGCACGAGCCCGATCACCGCGTGCTTCGACGCGCTGTAGCCGCTGAGGCGGGGCAGACCGAGCAACCCCGCGGCCGATGCCACCGCCACGAAACGCCCGCGACGGGGCTCGGGTGCCTGAAGCAACGCCGGCACGGCCGCCGCGGCCAGGTTGCGCACACCGTTGACGTTGACGTCGAAGAGGACGTCCCACTGCGCGTCGTCCGCCTCCCACAGGGGTGGTCCGCCGCCGATGACGCCGGCCACGGCGGCGGCAGCCTGCACCCCCCCGAAGTGCCGGATCGCCTCGTCCACCGCGGCATGCATGTCGGACCGGCTACGGACGTCCCCGACCATCGTCCGCACGGCGGCGCCGTGGCGGGCGGCAACCTCCTCGAGGTCGGACTTCGCGGCGAGCGGGTAGTCGAGCGCGGGCTCGTCCGCGCAGCGGTCCACCGCAACCACCTGCCAGCCGGCGGCCACCAGCGCGTCGACCGTCGCCGCGCCCATGCCGCGGGCCGCTCCCGTGACGACGGCAGCGGGGCTCACCGGTCGGACCAGTGCGACGCCACGGCGGACACCAAGTCCGTCACGAGCGCGTCGAGGAGCGCCCTGCCTTCATCGGCGCTCGCACCCGCGGGGTCACCCAGCACGCCGTTGGACGATACCGGCCTCACCCCTTCGGCGCGCAGACGGGGCAGCAGGGTGCCGAGGGGCTCCGTGCACCCGGCCTCGGCCAGCTCGAGCCGCACGGCTGCGGCGTCGATGGCCAGCATCAGCGAGGTCTCCGTCCGCCCGGCGTGCGCATCCCCACCCGGGGTGGCGGCGCACCACACCAGCACGTCGTCCCCCTCGGCAGCGCAGCGCGCCTGCAGCAGGGACAGGGCCTCCTCATTCCCTCCGTGCGCGCTGACGAGCGCGACCCCGGCGAACGAGCCGCGGGCGGAGCGCACCAGCTCGACGAGGAGGCCGGCCAGCGCCTCGTGGCCGATCAGGAGCGTGCCCGGGAAGCCGGCGTGCTCGCCGCTGGCCCCGTACGCGACCGCGGGTGCCACCGCGACGCCCGCCCGGCGGGCCGAAAGCCCCGCCGCCACCGCCACGGCGATGCGGGTGTCGGTGTCGAGCGGCAGATGGGGTCCGTGCTGTTCGAGCGAGCCCAGCGGCACCGCCAGGACGGTGCGCCCCCC
>JBEKVF010000088.1:0-7785 GCA_049514295.1 Acidimicrobiales bacterium | reverse complement strand
TCTGTGGCCGCGTCGATGGCTGTCCAAGCCAGCGCCACCGCGCCGTCGCGCACGGCGGCGTCGGCCGAGGGCGTCACGCAGGCGGCGGCGAACTCGTGCTGGTGGTTCACGGCGCCGTGCGTCTCTATGCCGATGAGCGGGTGGATGGTGGGCACCGCGAGCGACACGTTGGCCATGTCGGTGGAGAACGTCGGGAGCGGCGTGCCCGCATCGTCGTCGTCGAAGTGCCGGCCCAGGGCCTCCGCGTTGGCGCGGTAGGCGCGCAGCAGCTCCGGGTCCGCCTCCATGTGCGAGTACTCGGGCGCCAGCTCCTCGTATTCGACCGAGCAGCCGGTGGCCAGCGCTCCGGCCTCGAAGCACGCGTTCACCCGGGGTCGGAGGGCGGCGAGCCCGTCCGCCGTGCGAGAGCGGACCATGTAGCGGGCGGTGACGGCGGCGGGGATCACGTTGGCCGCCGCCGAGCTGTGGGTGACGACGCCGTGGACCTGGTCCCCGGGCGGCAGCTGCTGGCGCAGCAGGCCGATCGCCACCTGGGCCACCGTCAGGGCGTCCTGCGCGTTGACGCCTTCCCAGGGCGTCGCTGACGCGTGCGCCTCTCGTCCCGTGTAGCGGACGTCGAAGTGCGCCACCGCGAGGCAGGTCCCCGCCAATCGCTCGGTCGGCCAGGGGTGGACCATCATGGCGGCGTGGACGCCCTCGAAGGCGCCGCGCTCGAGCATCAGGATCTTTCCGCCGCCGCCCTCCTCGGCCGGGGTGCCGAGCACCCGCACGGTGAGCCCGATGTCGTCCGCCACCGCGGCGAGGGCCAAACCTGCGCCGACGGCGGTGGCCGCGATGATGTTGTGCCCGCAGGCGTGACCCACATCCGGCAGCGCGTCGTACTCGGCGCAGACCGCCACCACGAGCTCGCCCCCGCCGGAGCGTGACTCGAGGGCGGTCGGCAGGTCGTAGACCCCCTCGTCGACCTGGAGGCCCCCGGCCCGCATCGTCTCCGCCACGGCCCGCGCCGACGTGGTCTCCCCGAAGCACAGTTCGGGTGTCGAGTGGACGGAGTGGCTGAGAGAGACGAGCTCGTCCAGGTGCCCGTCGATGACCGCGGCGGCCGCGTCCTTGACCGAAGAGGCAGCGGCCGGGGCGGTGCTCACCTACTCGATGACCGCCACGACGTCGCCGGCGCCCACGGAGTCACCAGCGCTCACGCGCACCTCCTTGATCACGCCGTCCTTCTCGGCGGCGACCGCGTTCTCCATCTTCATGGCTTCGAGGAGGCAGACGGCCTGGCCAACCTCGACGACGTCGCCCACCGCGACGAGGAGCTTGACGATGGTGCCCTGCATGGGGACGGTCACCTGTCCCGAGCCGGACCCGGTCATCGCAGAGGCCGCGGCCCGCTTCGGCCGCCCGGCGGCGCGGCCGGGCGCAGCGGCCGTGCCCAGGTCGGGCACCCAGAGCCGCACCGAGTAGCGCCGGCCGTCCACCTCGGCGGTCACGTCGCGCTGGACCGTCGGCACCCCGTCGTCATCCGGGGCCGGCGTGGTGGCGCCCGCCGGCCCCGCCACGAGGCCGCTCAGGTCGAGGGTCTCCTCGACCCACTTGGTCGAGTGGGTCGCCGCCGCGAAGTCGGGATGGCTCAGGATGGCCTCATGGGCGGGCAGGGTGGTGGCCACCCCGGTCACACGGGTCTCGCCGATCGCCCGCAGCATGCGCCGCCGTGCCGACTCGCGGTCGGGTGCCCAGACGATCAGCTTGGCGATCAGGTTGTCGTAGTACTGCGAGACCGTGTCGCCTGCCTCGAAGCCGGCATCGAGCCGCACACCTGGGCCCGCAGGCTGGTGGAACGTGGAGATGGTGCCCGGCGAGGGCGAGAAGCGCCCGCCGCTCGGGTCCTCCGCGTTGATCCGCACCTCAATGGCGTGCCCGTGCCGGCGGACGTCCTCCTGGGTGAAGTCGAGCGCTTCCCCCGACGCGATGCGGATCTGCCACGCGACGAGGTCGAGCCCGCTGACGAGCTCGGTGACGGGGTGCTCCACCTGCAGCCGCGTGTTCATCTCGAGGAAGTAGAACTCGCCGTCCTGGTAGAGGAACTCGACCGTGCCGGCGTTGTAGTAGCCGCAGGCCTGCGAGACCTTGACCGCCGCGGTGCCCATGGCGTGGCGGACGTGCTCGGGGAAGTCCGGGGCCGGGCTCTCTTCCACCAGCTTCTGGTGGCGCCGCTGGGCCGAGCAGTCGCGCTCGCCGAGCCACAGCGTGTTGCCGTGCTGGTCGGCCAGGACCTGCATCTCGATGTGCCGGGGCCACGCGAGGTAGCGCTCCAGATAGATCTCGGGCCGGCCGAAGTACGCCTGCGCCTCGCGGGCAGCCGACTCCATGGCCTCGGCGGCGTCCTCGGCCGCGGTGACGACCTTCATGCCGCGCCCGCCGCCGCCGTAGGCGGCCTTGATGGCCACCGGCCAGCCGTGGAGGTCACCGAACGCCACCACCTCCTCGGGCGAGGTGAGCGCCTCGGAGCGACCGGGGACGCCCGCCACGCCGGCCTTCTCGGCCGCCAGGCGGGAGCTGATTTTGTCGCCCATGACCTCGATGGCCTCGGGGGGCGGGCCGATGAACGTCACGCCGCGCTCGGTGATGGCCCGGGCGAAGTCGGTGTTCTCGGAGAAGAAGCCGTAGCCGGGGTGCACCGCTTCGGCGCCGCTCTGCTCTATTGCGTGCAGGATCGCCTCGGTGTTGAGGTAGCTCTCGGCCGCCGTCTCGCCGCCGAGGGCGTACGCCTCGTCGGCCATGCGCACGTGCAGGGCGTCGCGGTCGAGGGTGGAATAGACGGCCACCGTCGCGATGCCGAGCTCGCGGCACGTCCGGATCACCCGGACGGCGATTTCGCCGCGGTTTGCGATGAGGACCTTCTGGAGCACGCTGGGCCTTTCCTCCGTGAGGCGGGCCTTCACAATTGCACGCGCCGTATGGTGTCTGCCATGTGGGGCGGGGAATGGCAGATCCGCTGGCTGGACGAGGTGGACTCGACCAATACCTATGTCCGTGACCAGGCACGCCAGGGCGCGGCCGAGGGTCTGGTGGCGGCGGCCGACCACCAGACGGCCGGCCGCGGGCGCCTCGACCGGCGGTGGCAGTCGCCGCCGGGGGCGAACCTGTTGGCCTCGGTCCTCCTCCGGCCCGAGTGCGACGCCACCGACGTGCACCTGTGCACGGGGGCGGTGGCACTGGCGGCGGCCGACGCCTGCCGGGAGGTCGCCGGGGTCGAGCCGGTGCTCAAGTGGCCCAACGACCTGCTCGTCGGCGGGCTCAAGCTGGCCGGCGTCCTCGCCGAGGCGGAGTTCTCCGGGGGCACCCTGGTCGCCGTGGTGGTGGGGATCGGGATCAACGTGGCCTGGCCGGGGCCGGACGACGCCGGTGGGACCTGCCTGGACGACGTAGGCGCGGCGGCGCAGCCGGTGGACCGCAAGGTCCTTCTCGAACGCTTGCTGGGGGCGCTCACAGCGCGTCGGGGGCTGCTCGAGGACGCCTCCGGGCGGCGCGCCCTGGCCGACGAGGTGCGCCGGCGTTGCGCCACACTGGGCCAGGTCGTGCGGGTCACGCTGCCCGGCGAGGAGGTCACCGGGCTGGCCGCCGCCATCGACGACGCCGGCCAACTCGTGGTCGAGACGGCAGCGGGACCCCGCCGGGTGACGGCCGGCGACGTGGTGCACCTGCGCCCGGGCTGAAGCAGGGGAGGGGTACGGGCCCCAGGCTAACATTGACCCCCTATGCGCCTTCTCGTGACGGGAGGTGCCGGTTTCATCGGGTCGAATTTCGCCCGTTACTGGGTCGAACAGCACCCCGAGGACCATGTCGTCGTCTACGACGTGCTCACCTACGCCGGCAACCGCCCCAACCTGTCCGACATCGAGGACCGGATCGTCTTCGTCCAAGGGGACATCTGCGACCCGGCCGCCGCCGAAAAGGCGCTGCGGGGCGAGGGGATCGACACCATCGTCCACTTCGCCGCGGAGTCGCACAACTCCCTGGCCGTCCTGAACCCCGGCCTCTTCTTCCGCACCAACGTCATCGGGACCCAGACCATGCTCGAGGCGGCGCGCCAGGTGGGGGTGGCGCGGTTCCACCACGTCTCGACCTGCGAGGTCTACGGCGACCTGCCGCTCGACACGGACGAGATGTTCACGGAGGACTCGCCCTACCGGCCCCGCACCCCCTACAACGCCTCCAAGGCGGGGGCCGACCACGCGGTGCGCGCCTACGCCGAGACGTACGAGCTCCCCATCACGATCACCAACTGCGCGAACAACTACGGGCCCTACCAGTTCCCCGAGAAGCTGATCCCGCACTTCTGCGCGCTGGCGCTCGACGACCAGCCGCTCACTCTCTACGCCAGCACCGAGAACCGCCGGGAATGGCTGCACGTGATCGACCACTGCACCGCCATCGACACCGTCCTCGCCCGCGGCGAGGTCGGTGAGACGTATCACGTGGGCAGCGGCGTCGAGGCCTCCATCATGGAGGTCGCGGACCGGATCCTCGCCGCGCTGGGCAAGCCGGAGTCGCTCAAGACGATCGTGCCAGACCGTCCCGGCCACGACCGCCGTTACATCCTGGACTCCTCCAAGCTGCGGCGCGAGCTGGGCTGGGAGCCCTCCGTCGAGTGGGAGCAGGGGCTGGCGGACACGGTGGACTGGTACGCCACGCATCGAGACTGGTGGGAGCCACTGCGGGCCCGGGCCCCCGTCGCCGAGGGATCCTGGGGAGCCGGAGGCGCCTGAGCGGTGCGGATCCTCATCACGGGGGCCGACGGGCAGCTGGGGCGTGATCTGCGCGACGCGCTGGCCGGACGCGTGCCGGCCGGCGGGCGCCGGTGCGCGCTCCTCGGTCCAGAGGGGCCGCGCCCGGGCGTCGAGCACGAGGTGCTGGCCACCGACGTCGACACCATGCGCGTCGACGACCGGGACGCCGTCCTCACCACCTTCGGTGCCTTCCGTCCCGAGCTCGTCCTCCACGGGGGGGCGCTCACCGCGGTCGACCTGTGCGAGACCGAGGTCGACGCCGCCTTCGCCGTGAACGCCGCCGGCACGCGCAATGTCGCGGAGGCGGCTGCCCTGGTGGGGGCGCACATGGTCTACGTGTCTACCGACTACGTCTTCGACGGCACGTCGAGCCGCCCCTACTGCGAGTGGGACCCCCCGAGCCCGGCCTCCGTGTACGGCGCCTCCAAGCTGGCGGGGGAGCGGGAGTGCCGCCCCGGGTCGACGATCGTGCGCACGAGCTGGCTGTGCGGTGCCCACGGCGCCAACATGGTGGTGACCGCCCTGCGCCTGGCCGAGGGCGACGGGGAGCTCCGGTTCGTCGACGACCAGCATGGCTCGCCGACGTTCACCGCGGACCTGGCGCCCGCCGTCGTCACCCTGGGCCTCGACCGGCGACCGGGCATCTTCCACGTGACCAACGGAGGCACCACGACCTGGTGGGGCTTCGTGCGGGCGATCCTGGCGGAGGCCGGGGCGGACCCCGAGCGGGTGCAGCCCATCAGCACGGCCGACCTCGACCCGCCCCGCCCCGCCCCGCGCCCGGCCTATTCGGTGCTCGACAACATGGCCCTACGCCTGTGCGGGCTCCCCGCGCTGCCCGACTGGCATGATGGCCTGGCCAGACTCGTCACCGCCCTCCGATCGCAGCAGAAAGCCGTCGCATGACCCCTCGCACCTCGGCCCGCGACTCCCGCACGACCCCGCACGTCGTGGCGGTGATCGGCGCCGGCTACGTAGGCCTGCCCACCGCAGCCACGCTGGCGCACTTCGGGCACACCGTCGTCCTGGCCGAACGCGAGCGCACCAGGCTGGCCGCACTGCGCTCGGGGCGCATGCCCATCGTCGAGGCCGGCCTCGACGAGCTAGTGGCGGGCGGCGTGGCGACGGGCAACCTCTCCTTCACCGAGTCGGCCGTCGAGGCCGTGGTCGGCGCAGAGTTCGTCTTCCTCTGCGTGCCGACGCCCCAGAGCGCCGACGGCTCGGCCGACCTGTCCTACGTCGAGGCGGCCGCCAAGGAGATTGCGGCGCACCTGGAGCCGGGCACCGTAGTGGTGAACAAGTCGACCGTGCCGGTGGGCTCGGCGACCACGGTCGAGGAGGTGATCGGCCGCCCCGACGTCAGCGTCGTCTCCAACCCCGAGTTCCTGCGCGAGGGCACCGCCGTGCTCGACAGCCTCAACCCCGACCGCATCGTCGTCGGCGCCGACGACCCCCAGGCGGCCGCCAAGGTGGGAGGGCTGTTCGCGGCGACGGGGGCACCGCTCATCGTGACCGACGCCACGACCTCGGAGACGATCAAGTACGCCTCCAACGCATTCCTGGCCACCAAGCTGAGCTTCGTCAACGCCCTGGCCGGCCTGTGCGAGGAGGTCGGGGCCGACGCCCGCGACGTCCTGCTCGGGCTCGGCTACGACAAGCGCATCGGCTTCGAGTTCCTGCGCCCCGGCCCGGGGTGGGGCGGCTCGTGCCTCCCGAAGGACACACGGGCCCTGCTCCACATCGCGCGCGAGGCGGGCTACGACTTCTCGCTGCTGGCGGGGGCCATCGCGTCCAACGACGAGCAGCTGACCCGGGTGGTCTCCAAGGTGGAGGCGGCCTGCGGCGGTTCGGTCGACGGGGTGACCCTGGCGGTCTGGGGACTCACCTTCAAGGCGAACACCGACGACCGGCGCGACTCGCCCAGCCTGCAGATCTCCCACCGCCTCGCCGAACTGGGCGCGACCGTGCAGGCGTTCGACCCGACCGTCGAAGCCGAGCCGGAGGCCGACCCCGCCGACGATCTGCGCGGCCTGCACCTGCGTCCCGACCCGTACGAGGCGGCGACGGGAGCGCGGGCTCTCGTCGTGCTCACCGAGTGGGACGAGTTCCGCTGGCTCGACTTTTCCCGCGTCTTGTCCGTCATGGACGAGCCCTGCATCGTCGACGCCCGCAACCTGCTCGACCCCGCCGCCGTGCGGCGCATGGGCTTCCGCTACGCGGGGATCGGGCGCCAGTGAGCCGGGTCGTCGTCGCCGGCGGGGCCGGCTTCCTCGGGTCGCACCTCTGTGACCGGCTGGTGGCGCGGGGCGACACCGTGGTCTGTATGGACAACCTCTCCACCGGCTCGAGGGAGAACGTGGCCCACCTGCTGGGCCACGAGCGCTTCAGCCTCATCGTGTCCGACGTCAGCGAGAAGGTGGAGCTCGAGGACGGGTCCGAGGTCGACGCCGTGTGCAACCTCGCCTCGCCGGCGTCGCCGCCGGCATATCTCGCCCGGCCCTTCGACACGTTGGCGGTCGGCAGCGAGGGCACCCGCCGGCTGCTCGAGCTGGCCCGGGCGCACGACGCCCGGTTCCTCATGGCGAGCACCAGCGAGATCTACGGGGACCCCGAGGTGCATCCCCAGGTCGAGTCCTACCGGGGCAACGTCGACCCGACGGGGCCGCGCAGCGTCTACGACGAGGCCAAGCGGTTCGCCGAGAGCCTGACCATGGCCATGCACCGCACGCACGGGGTGAACGTCGGCATCGCACGGATCTTCAACACCTACGGCCCGCGGCTCTCGCCGGGTGACGGCCGGGTCGTGTCCAACTTCATCGTGCAAGCGCTGCGGGGCGAGCCCCTGACCGTCTACGGGGACGGCAGCCAGACGCGCAGCCTGTGTTTCGTCGACGACGAGATCACCGGCCTGGTCGCCCTGCTCGACTCGTCGCTCACCGGGCCGGTCAACATCGGGAACCCCGACGAGCGGTCGATGCTGGACCTGGCGCGCTTC
>JBEKVF010000087.1:0-7818 GCA_049514295.1 Acidimicrobiales bacterium | reverse complement strand
TCCGCCGCCACGGGCACCCTCCTGAGGCTGGCGACGTGCATCGAGGGCCATGTCGAGGTGGTGGCCAACGTCGTGCCCGTCTTCGAGTACGGGACCCAGACCGGCATCTGGGCCTACGAGGGGGACGGCTACCAGACCATGACGGTCCGCCCACCGCCCGGCGACCCGGTGGTCACCGTGTCCTCCACTCTGCGCCTGGGCTCCGCGGCCGCCCGCTGCTACGGCCGCTCGACACTGGAGAAGGGGCATTCGGCCTTCGTGTCACTGTCGTGGGGCGGCCACCCACCCGCCGATATCGACGAGGCACGGGCGCAGCTCGACGCAACCGTCACGTACTGGCGGGACTGGCTCTCCAACGGCCACTTCCCCGACCACCCCTGGCGCAGCTACATGGAGCGGAGCGCCCTGACGCTCAAGGGACTGAGCTACGCGCCCACCGGCGCCATCATGGCGGCGGCGACCACGTCGCTCCCCGAGACGCCCGGCGGGGCGCGCAACTGGGACTACCGCTACACCTGGATCCGGGACTCCTCCTTCATGCTGCGCTCGCTCTACCGGCTCGGGTTCGACTGGGAGGCGCTGGAGTACTTCGCGTTCGTTCTCGAGGCGCTGGTCGGCGGCGGCGGCGACTTCACCCTGCAGATCATGTACGGCATCGACGGCCGCAAGGACCTGACCGAGCACACCCTCGACCACCTGTCGGGCTGGCGGAACTCGCGGCCGGTGCGGGTGGGCAACGGCGCCTGGGACCAGCACCAGAACGACGTGTGGGGCATGATCCTCGACGCCGTCGACATCCATCTCCGGCAGGGCGCGGCACAGATCGTCAAGCCCGTCTGGGAGGGGCTGGCGAAGCTGGTCGACTCCGCCATCGCGCACGCCGGCGACCCCGACCAGGGCATCTGGGAGATCCGGGGCGATCCCGAGCAATTCACCGCCTCCAAGGTCCTGTGCTGGGTGGCCATGGACCGCGGGGCCGACATGGCCCGGGCCCGCGGGGACGACGACCGGGCCGCGCAGTGGCGCAAGGCGGCCGACGACCTGAAGGCCGAGATCCTCGACAAGGGCGTCGACAAGCGGGGCCGCTTCCGCCAGCACTACGGCAACGAGGAGCTCGACGCCTCGCTCCTGCTGATCCCGATCCTGGGCTTCCTCCCGCCCGACGACGAGCGGGTGCGGGCCACCGTGCTCGCCATCGCCGACGAGCTGACCGAGGACGGCCTCGTGCTGCGCTACAAGGTGGACACGACGGACACCGGCTTCGAGGGCAAGGAGGGCACATTCACCATCTGCTCGTTCTGGCTCGTCACCGCACTGGCCATGATCGGCGAGTCCGAGCGTGCCCGGGCCCTGTGCCAGAAGCTGCTGGCCTTCGCCGGGCCGCTGCAGCTCTACGCCGAGGAGATCGACGCCGCCACGGGCGAGCACCTGGGCAACTTCCCCCAGGCCTTCACCCACCTGGCCCTGATCGACGCCGTCGGACGGCTCATCGAGGCCGAACGAAACGTCACACCGGCCTGACGGGAGGGACGCCATGAGCACGACGCCTCGGCACCGGGTCGTCGTCGTCGGTGGCGGCTTCGGCGGCCTGCCCGCCACCCGCGTGCTCGGCGACGCCGGGCTCGACGTCACGCTCATCGACCGGCGCAACCACCACCTGTTCCAGCCCTTGCTGTTCCAGGTAGCCACAGGCATCCTCTCCCCCGGCGAGATCGCGCCGGTGCTGCGGCACATACTGCGCCGTCACGAGAGCGTGAAGGTCGTCCTGTCCACGGTGACCGGGTTCGACCTCGAGGCCAGGGTCGTGCACACGGCGTCCATCCCGGGCGAGGCCTGCGACTACCCCTACGACAGCCTGATCGTGGCCGCCGGCGCCGGCCAGTCCTACTTCGGCCACGACGAGTACGCGCTGATCGCCCCGGGGATGAAGACGATCGACGACGCAATGGAGCTCCGGCGCCGGGTGTACGGCGCCCTCGAGATCGCCGAGACGCGCACCGACCCCGACCAGCAGCGCTTCTTCATGACCTTCGCCATCGTCGGCGCCGGGCCCACGGGCGTGGAGCTGGCGGGGCAGATACGCGACCTGGCCGCCCGCAGCCTGACCCGCGACTTCCGGCACATCGACCCGGCCGGTGTCCGTGTCATCGTGATCGACGGCGGCAAGGAGCCGCTGGCCAACTTCGGCGATCGTCTCTCCGGGCGGGCGGCCAAGGAGCTGGAGAAGATGGGGGTCGAGCTGCGCATGGGCGAGCGCGTCGTGGGTGTCGACGCGCTCGGCGTCGACACCGAGAGCCACAGCGGCGAGAAGGGCCGCATCGAGTGCGGCACCACCATCTGGGCCGCGGGGGTCCAGGCGTCGCCGCTGGCCGGCCTGCTGGCCGATGCCACCGGAGCGGAGACCGACCGGGCCGGCCGTGTCGCCGTGCTCCCGGACCTGACCCTGCCCGGGCACCCCGAGGTCTTCGCACTCGGCGACATGGCCACCATCGACAACCTGCCCGGAGTCTGCGAGGTGGCCATGCAGGGCGGGCTCCACGCCGCCAACACGATCAAGCGGCGGCTCGAGGGCCGCGAGGGCATCCCCTTCAAGTACCGCGACCTGGGCAGTGCCGCCGCCATCGGCCGCTTCAAGGCCATCGTGAGCGTCCGCGGGCTGCGCCTCAGTGGCTTCCCGGGCTGGGTGGTCTGGCTCTTCGTTCACGTGGCGTTCCTCAACGGCTTCGGCAACCGGCTCGCCGCGCTGTGGCGCTGGGGCACGTCGATGGTCGGGCGCGCCCGGCCCGAGCGCGTCTTCAGCGTCGGGCACACGGGGGGCGACCTCAGCCTGCCCGACGACATCAAGGACAAGGTCCTGCCCAAGCCGTTCCCCATCCTCGAGTCCGACCTCAAACTGATCGACCTCGTCGGGCGGCAGGACCGGCCCCGGGGCTCCCCGGCATCCGGTGATGCGGCCGAGGAGGACCGGCCGGGCCCGGCCTGACGAGGCCTCCCGGGCCCGGGCTCACGGGGCCAACTACATTCCTCGGATGATCCTCGACCGATTCCTCGTCACCGACCAGGTCGCCGTCGTCACCGCGAGCGGGCGCGGCATCGGCGCCGCCACGGCCATCGCGCTGGCCCAGGCGGGCGCCGACGTCGTCCTCGCCGCCCGGACCGAGGACCAGCTGCGCGAGGTCGCGGCGCAGGTCGAGGCTGCCGGCCGGCGCGCCGTCGTGGTGCCGGGCGACCTGACCGACTTCGACCTCATGGCCTCCCTGGCCGAGACGGCGTACAAGGAGTTCGGCCGGCTCGACATCGTCGTGAACAACATGGGCGGCACCATGCCGCGGCCGCTGCTCGGAACGTCGCCCCGCTTCCTGGAGGAGGCTTTCCGCTTCAACGTCTCGGCCGGCCATGCGCTCGTGCGGGCGGCCGTGCCGCGCATGCTCGAGGGTGACCACCCCGGCGGGGCCATCGTCTCCATCTCCTCGGTCATGGGCCACGTGGCCGGCCGCGGCTACCTGGCCTACGGGACGGTCAAGGGTGCGCTCGAGCAGTACACCCGCCTGGCCTCACGCGACCTCGCACCGCGCATCCGCGTCAACGCCATCGGCGTGGGATCGACCGCCACCTCCGCCCTCGACATCGTCTTGTCGAGCGACGAGCTGCGTACCGCCATGGAGGACGCCACCCCGCTCAAGCGCCTCGGCCACGTCGACGACATCGCGTCGGCAATCCTGTACCTCGCCTCGCCCGCCGGCGCCTACGTCACGGGCAAGATCATCGAGGTCGACGGCGGCCTGCAGTCGCCCAACCTCGAGATGCCCATTCCTGATCTCTAAGGAGCCAGCCGCCATGCCGTACCGCATCGTGCAGTGGGCCACCGGCAACGTCGGGCGTCACACGCTGGCCGGGATCGACGCCCATCCCGAGCTCCAGCTGGTGGGGCTGTTCGTCTCCAACCCGGACAAGGTGGGGCGTGACGCCGGCGAGCTGGCCGGCCTCGGGCGCACGCTCGGCGTGGCCGGCACGAGCGACGTCGACGCGCTGCTGGCGTCGAAGCCCGACTGCATTGTGCACACCGCCATGGCCGACGACCGGCTGGGCGAGGCCCTGGCCGACCTGGGGCGATTCCTGGCCGCCGGCATCAACGTGGTGTCCTCTGGGCCTGTCTTCCTGCAGTACCCCGAGACCGGTGACCCGATGGCCACCCCGCTCATCGAGGCCGCGATGCAGGCGGGCGTGTCCCTCTTCGTCAACGGTGTCGACCCGGGATTCGCCAACGACGCCCTCCCCCTCGTGCTCTCGGGCATCTGCGAGCGCATCGAAGAGGTCCGCTGCTCGGAGGTGCTCAACTACAACACCTACAACCAGCCCATGGTGCTCTTCGACATCATGGGCTTCGGCCGCGACCTGCACGACGTGCCCATGCTGCTGATGCCCGGCGTGCTGACGATGGCCTGGGGCAGCGTCGTGCGCCAGATCGCCGCCGGCCTCGGCGTCACCCTGACCGACGTGACCGAGTGGTACGAGCGCGAGCCGGCTCCCGAGGACTTCGAGATCCCCGCCGGCACCATCAAGGCGGGCACCGCGGCCGCTTTGCACTTCGAGGTGCGCGGCATGGTGGGCAACCGGCCGGTCGTCGTGCTCGAGCACGTGACGAGGCTGCGCGACGACCTCGGCGCGGCCTGGCCCCAACCGGCCGGGCACGGCTGCTACCGGGTCCAGATCAGCGGCGAGCCCAACTACACGCTCGACCTCCAACTGATGGGGACCGACGGCGACCACAACACGGCCGGCCTGAAGGCGACGGCCATGCGGCTCGTCAACGCAGTGCCGGCCGTCGTCGCCGCCTCGCCGGGGCTGGTGACCGCGCTCGACCTGCCGACGATCACCGGGCGAGGCCTCGTCGTCACCTGACCGCCGGCGCTGCCGGCGCCGACGGCGGTCAGCTCGGCTCAGCTCCGCTCAGCTCAGCTCGGCTCAGTCGACGATCTCGCTGGTCTGCAGGACCGAGGCGATCGACGTGTAGTTGGCGACGTCGGCCTGCACGTCGCCCGTGCCCTCGGCAGCCATCGCGGCCTGCAGGGCCTCGGCGGACGCGAACTTGAAGTGCACGGCGGCGACGTAGGGGCCGTCGATGCCCTTGTCGATCTCCGCGCCGTCGAGTCCCCACGCGCGCACGGCGAGCGGGACGTGCTTCTCCCGGTAGTAATCGTGGTCGAAGGTGGCACCCTCGGTCACGGGGTACAGGACGCTGAGGCGGATCATGTCGGTGGCTCCTCTGGTCGGCTCGGGTCCCGGCAGTCTGCCAGCTACGCCGTAGAAATGTCTCCCCGACGTGTCGAGAATGCAGGCCCGGCTCCGACTTCCTCCTGAGTGGTGCCACACGGGTGCCGGAGAAGGAAGGATGGAGCCATGCGATTCATGCTGTTGCAGAACTACGGGGGTGTGGAGTCGGACTGCGCACCCATGTACGAGTGGACCCCCGAAGAGGTGAGGACTCACATCGAATTCCAGCAGACCCTGAACCACCGGCTGGAGGAGCTCGGCGAGCTCGTCGACGCCCAAGGGCTGGCCGGTCCCGACGACGCCCGGTTCGTGGTGTCCGACGGCGCCTCGGCGCCGCTGGTGACCGACGGCCCGTTCCCCGAGTTCAAGGAGCTCCTGGCCGGCTACCGGATCGTCGAGGTCGACACGGCCGAGCGGGCCGTGGAGATCGCGGCCCAGATCTCGGCCGCGCCGGGCCAGGGCGGCGCGCCAATCCGCCAGCGCATCGAGGTGCGCCAGATCATGAGCGCCCCCGACCCCGAGGTGTGAGCGACCAGCCCGGTGTCGAGGGCCTGCTGCGCCGGCTCGCCCCGCAGGCCCTCGGTGCCGTCGTCCGCCGCTACGGCCACTTCGCCGACGCCGAGGACGCGGTGCAGGAGGCCCTGGTGGCCGCAGCCACCACCTGGCCGGCGGACGGCGTGCCGGACAGCCCGCTCGGCTGGCTTGTCCGCGTCGCGTCGCGTCGCATGGCCGACCTCTCCCGCAGCGCCGAGTCACGGCGCCGGCGCGAGGACCTGGCGGCATCGTGGTCACGGGAGCCGCCCGAGGCGGTGCCGGGGAGCGACGACACCCTGGCCCTCTTCTTCATGTGCTGCCATCCCGCGTTGTCGCCGGCGTCCGCCGTGGCCCTCACGCTGCGGGCCCTGGGCGGCCTGACCACCCGGGAGATCGCCGCCGCATTCCTCGTCCCCGAGGCCACCATGGCCCAGCGCATCAGCCGGGCCAAGCGCACCGTGGCGGAGTCTCGAGAGCGGCTCGCGCTCCCCGACGAGGGAGCGAGAGCCGAGCGCCTCGCGCTCGTGCTCCGCGTGATCTACCTCGTCTTCAACGAGGGGTACGCGTCGAGCGGCGGTCCCGACCTGCACCGCACCGACCTCGCCTCGGAGGCCATCCGCCTCGGTCGGCTGCTCGGCGAGCTGCTGCCCGACGAGCACGAGGCGACGGGGCTCCTCGCGCTCATGCTGCTGACCGAGGCGCGCCGGCCGGCGCGCACCGCGCCCGACGGCTCACTGGTCCCCCTGGCCGACCAGGACCGCTCGCGCTGGGACCGCGCCCTCATCACGGAGGGCACCTCGCTGGCCACCGCAGCGCTCCATCGCGAGCCCGTGGGCGAGTACGCCCTCCAGGCGGCGATCGCCGCGCTGCACGACGCGGCACCCCGCGACGAGGACACCGACTGGGAGCGGATCCTCTCGCTCTACTCGGTACTCGAGCGGATGACCGACAGCCCCGTGGTGCGGCTGAACCGGGCCGTCGCGGTGGCGATGGTCGAAGGCCCCGACGCCGGGCTGGCGCTCCTCGACGAGCTGTCCGCCTCGGGGCCGCTGGCACGCTCGCATCGTGTCCACGCGGTGCGCGCCCACCTCCTGGAGCGGAAGCGGGACGTCGAGGGTGCCCGGGGGGAGTACGTCGCCGCCGCCGCCGGCACCGACAACCTGCGCGAGCGGAACTACCTCACGCAGCGAGCGGCGGCGCTTGCGCACCCCGAGAGCGGCTGACGACCGGGGCGGTCTGGTCCACCAGTTGCGGGACGCGTTGCGGGCCGGTTGCGGGACGCTCAATCCTCAACTGAGCTCGGTGTCCACGCACAATTCTCGTCAAAGAACTGACGTCAGAGGTTGCCCGTCCACCGGGGGGAGCTGTCCCCCGTCACCGTGGTCGACGCCCGCGGGTCCCTGGTGGGCTGGCGCGCCACCGTCTCGCTGCAGGCGGTGGCCGGGGAGAATCCCGCGCCGCTCGCGCACGCCTTCTTGTGCGCGACCGCGCACAGGCCACCATGGTGGCGGGCTGGCCGTCTCGGCGGCTGACTCAGCGGAAGTCCCGGCTCGCCGGCACCGCCGTCCCCACCACCAGCGACTCCACCCGCTCGGCGTCCAGGCTGACCGCCCCCTGCCCCTTGCGCACGCGCCCGCGGATAAACAGCACGGGCGCGTGGCGGGCCACGTGCTTCCAGCGGGCCCAGGCGCCGCGGGAGAAGACGACGTTGACGTGCCCCGTCTCGTCCTCGAGGTTGACGAAGACGGCACCACGCGCCGTCTCGGGGTGCTGGCGGTGGGTGACCACCCCGGCCACGGTGACCCGGTCCCCGTCGGCGCACCCCTCCAGCGCGCCGGCCACCGTCACGCCCATCGCCTCGAGCCGCTCGCGGGCGAGATGCATGGCCGTGCGCTCCGGCGCCAGCCCGAGCGCCCACAGGTCGTCGCCCACCGAGTCGTAGAGGCTCGGCTCGGGCAGCGGCGGGGCCTCGGCCCCCACCACGATCCCGGGCAGGCGGTCCGGCGTCCC
>JBEKVF010000086.1:0-7885 GCA_049514295.1 Acidimicrobiales bacterium | reverse complement strand
CCGACGCCCACGCGCTCGAGGAGGCCGACGGCGGTCGACGCCACCGCCCGGCCGGAGGCCTCGAGGCCGACGCGCACGTTGTCCGCCGCGCTGAGCGTCGAGAACAGCTCGAGGCGCTGGAATGTCCGGGCGAGGCCGAGGCGGGCCCGGACGTGTGTGCGTCTGTGGGTGACGTCCGTGCCGCCCAGGTGCACCGAGCCGCGGTCGGGATGCTGCAGGCCGGTGATGACGTTGAACAGCGTGGTCTTGCCCGCCCCGTTGGGGCCGATGAGGCCGGTCACGACACCCGCCTCAGCCCGCAGCGTCACGTCGGACAGCGCGGCGACGCCGCCGAAGTGGACGCTCACGTGGTCGACCTCGAGGGCCGGCGCGGCGCCGGTGACGACTGGCCGGGACTCGTGCTCAGGCGGCACGCGCCACCTCGTGGTCCAAGACGACCGCACCCGCGTCGGCCTCCTCGCCGCCGAAGGGCAGGCGCACCCGGCTCGTCAGCCACTCCATGCCGAGGATCCCGTCGGGGTGTCGGGCGAGCAGCACGATCCCGATGCCGGCCACCAGGCCGGTGAGGTCGGCCAGCGACGTGGGCAGGTGCGTCTGAAGCACCGGGAGCGCCGCCGCCGTCAGGCCCCCGAGCAACGCCCCCGTCACGGTCCGGATACCCCAGATGGCGACGAAGAGGAGCAGGGTCAGGCTGGCGAAGACCTGGACGTCGTTGGCGCCGATGCCGCCCTGCTGGCCTGCGTAGAAGACCCCGCCGAGGCCGGCCATGGCGGCCGAGAGGGTGAACACGACCATTTTGGTGCGCACCGAGCTCAGGCCGACAGTGGCGAAGGCCGCCGGCGAGTCGCTCATGGCCACCAGGCGGCGGCCGAGGGTGCTGCGCCGCACCAGGCCGACGAGCACGGCGCACAGCGCGGCCGCCACCGCCACCTCAATGAGCTCGGCCCGGCCGCTGACGGTGTGCATGAACGGGAGCCGCAACCGACCCACGCCGATGGAGGTCCCGTCGGAGATGACGCTCGAATTGTCGAAGAAGGCGGAGTACATCACCTCGCCGAAGGCGAAGGTGGCCAGCGCGAGGTACAGGCCGCGCAGGCGGAGCGCCGGCAACGCCACCAACGCGCCGACGGCACCCGACACGACCACGGCGAGGAGCAGGCCCCACCACGAGTCGCCCCCGAGCGTCTTGCCCATGGTGAAGGCGCCGATGCCCATGAACGTCAGCTGGCACAGCGAGACCTGGCCGGCGTAGCCGACGAGGAGCACCAGGGAGAGCCCGACGATGCCGAAAGCCAGGCCCTGGGAGAGCGTGGCGAGCGCCGTCGCCCCCACCATCGCGGCGAGGACGACGAAGCCGGCCACGAGGAGCACGGCACCGGCGACGGACTGACGCGCCGTGACCACCTTGGGCGAGGGCCGCACGGCCAGCCGGCCCGCCGGGGCGAGCCGCGCCGCCGGGATCACGAGCAGCGCGACGAAGAGGAAGAGCACAGGGACGACCTCGGTCAGCACCGAGGCCAGACCCGGGTTGATGTGCCCGGGGAGGTAGCCGACGCAGTACTGGGTGATGAGCCCGAGCGCGAGGGCGCCGAGGAACGTCATGGGCAGGTTGCGCAACCGGCCCACCACCGCGGCGGCGAAGCCGTTGAGCGCGAGGAGGGTCAGCTGGGTCGACGTCAGCCCCGTCTGCCCGACGAGCGGCGCGATGAGCACTCCGGCCAGCGCGGCCAGCATGAAGCCGAGGGCCCAGCCCATCTGCGACAGGCGGTAGGGCTTGGCGCCGGCCATGGCGACCAGCTCGGGATCGTCGACCACGGCGCGCATGGCCACGCCGAGGCGGAGGCGGCGTAGGAACACGCCGAGCAGCACCGCGACCACGGCAGCCACCACCACGATCATGAGCTGCTGGTCCTGGATCGTCACCCCGTTCGCACCGAAGAGGTGCACCGACGCCACCGTGCCGTCGGCCGCCGTGAAGTAGGCGGGCACCGAGCGGATGACCTCGGGGCTGCTCCAGAAGATGGTGGCAATGCCGAGCAGGATCACCAGCAGGCCGAGGGTCACCATGAGCGACCGCTCCACCGTCGCGCCATGGATGCGGCGCATCAGCACGAACTCGACCACGATGGCGAGCAGCGGCGCCTCGACGAAGACGACGAAGGCAATGGCGAGGAGGAACGGCCAGTGCCAGTCCTGCCAGAGCTGCCAGTAGGAGAAGGCCGCCACCATCCCCACGGCGCCCTGAGCGAAGTTGAAGACGCCCGTCGTGTTGTAGGTCACCACCAGGCCCGTGGCGAGGATGCCGTAGACGGCACCCGAGACGATCCCGAGAACCGTGAAGGAGAGGAAGACGCTCACGACCTCACCTCGTGTCCACCCCCGACCCGACCGTCGCGCCGACCTTAGCCCGAGACCCCGGACGCGTCGTACAACTTGGCGTTGCAGTCGAACCCGCTGCCCTTCGGCAGCTCGCGGACGACATTGCCGTTCTTGATGCCGGCCATGAGGAAGCAGGGCGACACCGTCTTGGCGGCGGGGTCCGAGCCGCCCATGAGCCCGTTCGCCGTGAAGCTCGTGATCTTCTTGAGCTGCGCCATCACGGCGCCTCGAGTGGGGTGCGGTCCCGCCGCGTTGAGCGCCTGCACGAACATCTCGGCCGAGGCCCATCCGAAGAGCGTGTAGAGGTCCGGGACCCACGACGGGTTCACCTTCTTCACGTAGGTGTCGAACTGCTTCACCGCCGGTACCCTCTTGGCGTCCTGGCCGAGGTAGAGGGCGTAGACCTGGCCGATCTGGATCCCGTCGGTCACCGCCGGGCCCCCGGCGTGGGAGATGAACTGGTCGGCGTAGGCCGACCCGGTGGAAAAGATGAGGCCCGGGTGCCAGTTCTGGGTGGCCGCGTTCTGCACGAAGATGGCCGCATCCTGCCAATCGATCCCGCCCAGGTCGACGGCGTTCACGCCGGCGTTCTTCATGTTGATGACATCGGTGGTGAAGTCGGACTGCAGGGGGTTGATGTCGTCGACGTAGGCGATCTTGTACCCCTCGGTCTTCATGCTGGCGAACTCCTGGGCCATCTGGGTCTCGGCCGATGCCACGTCCGAGACGATGGCCCCGACCGTCGTGTCCTTGGGATAGTGCTTCTTGTAGTACTCGACGGGTCCGAGCGATCCCTGGCCCGACAGCGGCTGGGCGCTGAAGAGGTTGGGCAGCGCGTTCGTGCCGGGGTCGAGCGTCACCGAGACGTCGGGCACGGCGGTGTCGCTGGCCAGGGCCGAGCAGCCGTAGCCGTCGAAGAGCGAGAAGCTGCCCACCAGGGCGAAGTCGCTCGCGATCGCATCCTGTGTCTGGGTCTGGTTCTGCTGGCCGCTGAACGCGTCGTCCCTGGAGTCGACCAGCAGCTTGCGGCCGTCGACGCCACCCTCCGAGTTGATCATGTCGAAGTAGGCCTTCACCCCGATCGGCGCACCCTCGAACAACCCGGGCACCGGGCCGGAGATGATGGACACGTTGCCCACGGTGACCGACGTCGGCGTGATGCCCGTCGTCGAGGCGTCCTGCGCGGGGGTGGGCGCCAGGGCCGGGGTGCAGACGCCCGACCCTGGCGAGGCGGCGCCTGCAGGGGCCGACGCGACGACCAGCGCACCGCCCCCGGCGGCAACCGTGCCGGCGAGCAACGACCCGCCCAGCAGGCCCCGCAGGGCCCGGCCGGCGTGCCGTCGGCAGCCGCCACGCTCGCGCGGGACCGGCTCGGACGTGTGCGTGCTCCCCACTGCCACCCCTTCTCGTGCTCCCTCGTCCTCCCCGGGGCGAGGCCCGGAGGGGCGCTAGGTCATGGACCGGTTTCCGACTCTATGTCAGAAAAATTTCGCGCTTGGGTCGGTCCGGACTCCCCACCCGGGGTTGCAGCGGCACGGGCCCCCTCCAGGAAGTCGGCCACGGCGGAGGTGGTGGCCTGGCAGCGGAGGGAGGCCAAGACGTCGAAGGCATGCTGGGCCAGGGGCAGTTCGGCGTAGGCCACCGGCTCGCGCGACACGGCCCGCAGGCGCTCCACGAAGGTGCGCGCCGTCTCCACGGGCACCAGCGTGTCGTTGGCGCCGTGGAGGACGAAGAACGGGGGGGCGTCGGGACGGACCCGGAAGGTGGGGGACGCGGCGCGGAAGAGCTCGGGGTGCTCGGATTCCTTTGTCTTCATGACCGTCTTCTCGAGCATCTCGAGCAGCCCCGCCCCGAAACGCCCCGACCCCTCGGGCGAGCCCGTCATGTCCATGACGCCGTAGAAGGGGACGCAGGCCTGGACGGCCGTGTCGGCCCCCTCGAAGCCCGGCTGGAAGGCGGGGTCTCCCTCGCTGAGGGCCAGCAACGCGCAGAGGTGGCCACCGGCTGATCCCCCGCTGACCGCGATGAACGAGGGGTCGCCCCCGTACTCCGCGATGTGCTCCTTGACCCACGCCACGGCGCGCTTGGCGTCGACGATGTGGTCCGGCCAGGTGGCCTTCGGACTGAGGCGGTAGTTGATGGCGACGCAGACCCACCCCCGGGCCACCAGCTCGTACATCATCGGCTTGCCCTGCTCGCGCTTGTCACCGATGATCCAGGCCCCGCCGTGGATGTACACCATGACCGGGGCCTTCTCCGGCGTGGCGAGGCGGGAGCGGTACACGTCCAGGCGGTGGCGGCGGATGCCGTCGCCCCAGTAGTCGATGTTGCAAGTGGTCTGCACCGCGCGCGACTTGAACGGGACGGCGCGGGTCACCCGCCACCACCGGCCCCACGTCGGCGCCGTCGGCTCGATGGGGACCGGGAAGGCGTCGCTGCGCACTTCTACGAGTGCGGAGGCGGTGACGCCGGCGGCCCGGCGACCGGCGATACCGAGGCCGAGCAGCCCGACCCAGTCGGCGACGGCGACGGCCAACCCGAGCCATCCGGCCCAACCCTCGAGGGCGCCGAACGAGATGAAGATGGCGGTCGCGACCATCTGCCAGACGATGTTCTGGAATGCCAGCTCGCCGGCGATCCAGGCCGAGGCGAAGCTCACGACGGTGAACGGCTCCCGCCGGATCGGGCGGTAGGCCAGCGTCACCGCCGCGGCACCGACGAGGGTGACGATCAGGAAGGCGTACGGCACCTCCCCATTCTCGCCCGAGCGGGCGGGCTGCGCAGGTCTTCCCTGGTCGGAGCCGGTGCCCCGTTTGCCCCGGGCCGGAGTTGGTGCGAGGTTAAGAGGGGAAGCGATGACCAAGGAGAGTCGATGACCCCCGAACGGCTGACCGGGCTCGATGCGAGTTTCCTCTACATGGAGACGCCGACGCTCCACATGCACGTGGCCATCACGGCCGTCTTCGACCCCTCCACGGTGCCCGGCGGGTACTCGTTCCGCCGCATCCGGCAGCTCATCGGGGAGCGGATCCCGCTCACCCCGGTCTTCCAGCGCCGCCTCGTCGAGGTGCCCATGCGCCTGGGCCATCCCGTCTGGGTGGACGACCCCGAGTTCGACATCGACAACCACCTGCGGCGCGCCGCGCTCCCCTCGCCCGGCGGCATGCGCGAGCTGGGGGACTTCGCGGCCGACGTCATCAGCCGCCAGCTCCACCGCGACCGCCCGCTGTGGGAGATGTGGATCGTCGAGGGGCTCGAGGACGGGAAGATCGCGCTGGTGGTCAAGATGCACCACAGCACCATCGACGGCGTGTCGGGGGCGGAGTTGCTGGGCGTACTCTTCGACCTGGAGCCTGAGCCGCCGGAGTCGGCGCCGCTCACACCGCGCCAGCTCGACTCTCGCATCCCGTCGGGCTTCGAGCTGGTCTCCCAGGCCATGGTGGCCGGCCTGGTGGCGCCCCTGGACATCGGGCGCATGATGCTGCGCACCACGCGCAGCATCTTCGGGATCCGGCGGATCCGCCAGGGGCAAGAGGCCAAGGCCGCGCTGCCGTTGACCGCGCCCCGAACCTCCATCAACGTGGCCGTGCACGCCCGCCGCCGGGTGGCCTTCGCCGCGGCCAGCCTGGCCGACGCCAAGAAGTTGAAGAACAAGATGGGCACGACCGTCAACGACGTCGTGCTGGCGATGTGCGCCGGGGCGCTGCGTACCTACCTGCTGGCGGGCGACGAGCTGCCGGACATCCCGCTGGTGTCCGTCGTGCCCGTCTCGGTGACGCCGGACGTGGCGGAGCTGAAGGGCTCCAACAAGGTGTCGGCCATGTTCGTCCAGCTGCCCTGCCACATCGACGACCCGCTGGAGCGGCTGCACGCCATCCACGAGGGGACCATGGGCGCCAAGGAGGAGCACAAGGCGCTGGGCGCCACGATGCTGCAGAACTGGGCCGAGCACGCGACACCCAACGTCTTCGCGGCGGCGGCCCGCCTGTACACGGGGATGAAGCTGGCCGACCGCCACCGGCCCGTGGCCAACCTGGTCGTGTCGAACGTGCCGGGCCCGGACTTCCCGCTCTACCTGGGGGGCAGCCAGCTCCTCGGGATGTTCCCCCTCGGCCCGGTGATGGACGGCATGGGACTGAACATCACCATCATGAGCTACCTCGGCGTCCTCTACTGGGGGCTGGCCTCGGACGCCAGGGCCGTGCCGCGCCTGTGGGACATCGCGGCGGCGGTGCCAGACGCGCTCACGGAGCTGATGGAGGCGGCGGGACTCGAGCCCGAGCCGTTCGACGTGCCCATCCACCTCGGTCCCGGCATGCCGCCTACGGCGAGGTGGATCCGCTCCCACGCGTCGACCCAGGAAGAGGCGACCGGTAGCGTGAGTGCATGACGGTACGAGAGCTCGGCCACCTGGTCCTGTACGTGCGCGACGTCGGCCGCTCGGCGGCCTTCTACCGGGACGTGCTCGGCTGGCGCCAGATCATGCCCGAGCCGGGGCAGGACCCGGTCGGGGCCGCCGCGTTCTCGTCGGGTCGCACCCACCACGAGCTCCTGCTCATTGAGGTCGGCGCCGATGCCACGCCGATCCCCCAGGGGCGCCACGTCGGGCTCTACCATTTCGGCCTGAACGTCGGCGAGACGGACGACGACCTGCGCGAGGCGCTGGCCCAGGTGCGCGAGGCCGGTGCGACGATCGTCGGCGCCTCCGACCACACGGTCACCCACAGCCTCTACATCCTCGACCCGGACGGCAACGAGATAGAGCTGTACGTCGACGTGCCCGGGGTCGACTGGCGGTCGGACCCGGCGCTGATTGCCGCGCCGATCCGCCCGCTGAAGCTCTGAGCCGGCAGGTTGGCGCGGCGCGCAGCGTGCTGTGAGCAGGTCGTGAGGATCATGCACGCCGATGAAAAGGGTGCGCTGGCCGCCGCCGAGGTGCTGGGCGGGGGGGGCGTCATCGTCGTGCCGACCGACACCGTCTACGGACTGGCGGCCCGGCCGACCGACGCGGACGCGGTGCAGGCCGTGTTCCGCGCCAAGGGCCGCCCGGAGGGGATGCAGCTCCCCGTCCTCGCCGCCTCGTTGGAGCAGGTGCGCGCCCTCGGAGTGGACGTCACCCCGGCCGCCCTCGCACTCGCCCGGTGGTGGTGGCCGGGCCCGTTGACCATGGCCTTCGGGTTCGAGGCGCGGTCGGAGCGACCGGCCTGGCTGGCCGGGCGCGACGAGGTGGCGGTCCGCATTCCGGACCACGACTTCCTGCGGGCGCTGCTGGCGCGGACCGGCGTGCTCGTGGTCACCAGTGCGAACCCCCACGGTGCGCCCACGCCGCGCACCGCACTCGACGTGGCGGCGAGCCTGGGCCCGTCCGTCGACCTGGTCGTCGACGGCGGCCGGCTCCATGACGTGCCGTCGACCCTGGTCAACGTGAGCGGCACCGAGCCGGTGGTCGAACGCGAGGGGGCGATCTCGCGCGCCGAGGTGGCGGACGCCCTCGGGGAGGCACCGT
>JBEKVF010000085.1:0-7976 GCA_049514295.1 Acidimicrobiales bacterium | reverse complement strand
GTTGGACACGTCGTACAGGGACGATCCCGATCGGGTCTCCATGGAGCCAGACGGGATGTTGGCCGGCATCTTTCTCCACCCGCAACTGGTGGAGGCGTTCAAGAAGTTCCCGGCCGACGAATGGGTCAGCGCGGCCGAAGAGGCGGGTCTTGGGATCACCACCGTCCGGCCGCCGGAGGAGGCATTGACGGACAAGTCGTTTCTCGCCGATGGCTGCGTCGTCGAGGTCGACGATCCCGAGCAGGGAACGATCCACCATGCCGGCCCCTTGTTAGAGTTCTCGGCGACACCGGGCGCCGTCGCCGGACCGGCGCCGTGCTCTGGCCAACACACCCATGAGGTGCTTGCCCAGATCCGTTCCGCGGCGCGACCCCCTCTTGATCTTGGGTCCGACGACTCCCTCGCGCATCCCTTGGCCGGTGTTCGGGTGCTCGACCTCGGTCTCGGGGTGGCGGGGCCATTCACAGGGCGGGTCCTTGCCGACCTCGGGGCGGACGTCATCAAGATAAACGCGCTGCACGACACCTACTGGAACGGCACGCACATGGGCCTCGGGACGAACCGTGGCAAGCGCAGCCTCGCGGTCAATCTCAAGGACCCGGCCGGCAGGGAGGCGCTGGAGAAGTTGCTACAGCGCTCTGACGTGATCACGCTGAACTGGAGGCCGGGAGCAGCCGCGCGGCTGGGCCTGGACTACGAGACCCTCCGCGAGCGCTACCCCACTTTGGTCTATTGCAATACTCGGGGGTACGAGAAGGGCCCCAGGTCCGATCTGCCGGGCACCGACCAGAACGCGGCGGCCATGACGGGGACCGAATGGGAGGACGGGGCGTGCAGCGCCGGTAATCCTCCGCTCTGGAGCCGGTCCAACATGGGAGACACGGGCAACGCCCTCCTCGCGGCCATCGCCATCACGATGGCCCTCTACCACCGGGACAGGACCGGAGAGGGTCAAGCTGTCAGCACCTCGATTGTGAACGCGGGCCTTCTCCACACGTCCTATGCATGGACCCATTCGGACGGCACGGCGCCGGACTGGGGGCACGTAGACGGCGATCAGTTCGGGCTCTCGCCCTATTACCGCCTCTACCGGTGCGTACTGGGCGAGTGGATATTCCTTGCCGCGGTTACGAGCGAGGCGCAAGCGAGGTTACGGACACTGCTTCCCGGCGCACCGACAACCGAGGACGACGAGTCGGTGGCCTCCTGGCTCGGGACGTATTTCGAGAGTGCAGTTGCGGCGGAGGTCTTCGGTGCCCTCGACGACGGGGGTGTGCCCATCGAGGTGGTCGACGAACGCTTCTGTCGGGACCTCTTCGACGACCCCGAGGCCAAGCGGCTGAGTCTGGTCAGTGAGACGTGGTCGAGCAGCGTGGGCCGGTTCGAGGATCCAGGCTTGCTGGTCAACATCCGCCCCGCCGAGCCGGTGATCCAACGCGGTCCGTGCGCCTGCGGCGAGCAGACCAGGGAGATCCTGCTCGAGCTGGGCTACTCCGACGCCCAGATCGATGCCATGGTCGACAGCCGTGCGGTCCTGGACGGAGCAAAGTGACCGAGTCGCGCGAGGTCTCGCGCCCAGCTCCGCTCCTTAACGACGACAACCACTTCTATTGGGACGCGGCGCGGGAAGGCCGGCTCGTGACACAGAAGTGCCGGAGATGTGGACGATTACGGCACCCGCCCCGCCCAATGTGCCCGGTGTGCCACTCTCTCGAATTCGAGATCATCGACCTGTCGGGAGACGGCGTCGTCTACAGCTATAGCATCCTGCACCACCCTCAGAACCCGGCGTTCGAGTACCCCGTCGTGGCCGCTCTCGTCGATCTCGACGAGGGCGTCCGAGTGCTGTCGAATCTGGTCGATATCGAGCCACGCGAGATCAACATCGGGATGCCGGTGACCGTCGACTTCTGCCCGACGCGCCACGACGGCGCGGTCCCCGTCTTCAAGCCAAAGGCGGCGGTCGATGGATAGTCGACTTCGGGACACAACCGCGATCGTCGGCATCGGGCAGACGGAGTTCTCGAAGGCGGCCGGTCGCAGCGAGACACAGCTCGCAGCCGAAGCGATCGTGGCGGCGCTCGCCGACGCTGGACTCACCACGGCGGATGTAGACGGGCTGGTCAGCTACACCATCGATCCGGTGGAAGAGACCGAGCTCGTCCGGACACTCGGCATTCCGGAAATACACTTCTCCAGCCGAGTTCCGTATGGGGGAGGAGGTTCCCAAGGTGTTCTGCTGCACGCGGCATCGGCGGTGGTGTCGGGAATCGCTGACGTGGTGGTCGCCTATCGAGCCATCAAGGCGAGGTCGGGCGAGCGCTTCGGCCGAGCGGCGGTCGGGGGCAGAGGCACGTCGTCACATTCCGGTTCGACGGCCATGCAATGGTGTACGCCCTACGGCGTGCTCACCCCTGCGTCGTGGATGTCTTTGAATTCCGTCCGCTACATGCACGCCTACGGTGTGTCGAGCGAGGACTTTGGTCGTGCAGTCGTCCAGTTCAGAGAGTACGCGGCGAACAATCCAAATGCACACTTCTACAGGAAGCCGATCACGCTCGAGGATCATCAGGCCTCGCGATGGATCGCCGAACCAGCCATTCGGCTCTTTGACTGCTGCCAAGAGACGGATGGCTCCGTGGCCCTGGTGATCACCTCCGCCGACCGCGCCTCCGCCAGCGACGAGCCGATCCTCATCGGGGCCGCCGCGCAGGCCGGCCTCTTCGAAGAGGAGATCGCCAGCAACCACTATGCGAAGGACATTGCAGTCATGGAGGGTTGTGCCGCCATGGCGGATCGCCTGTTTGAGGGGCACGGATTCAAGCGCTCCGACATCGACGTCGCGATGATCTATGACGCGTTTTCCCCCATGTTCTTCCTGCAACTCGAGGCTCTCGGTTTCTGCAGTCCCGGTGAAGCGAAGGACTTCATCGCAGACGGAAATCTGGGTCCGCAAGGAAGCCTCCCGTGCAATACGAACGGAGGCCTTATCGGCGAGGGCTATATCCATGGACTGAACCTGACCACCGAAGCGGTACGGCAACTCCGCGGCCAGTCGTCCAACCAGTTGGTCAATCCCACGACGGCTCTCATTTGCGCAAGTCGAACCGGTCTGATTCTGAGGCGACCCTGAGGCGTCCAGGCATATCCATTTGAGGAGGCCGCGTCCATGTCTACGTCTTCAGCGGGTGCAATCCTAGAGCGGCTGCAAGTGCTCCTTTCGCGCGGTCAGTGCGCCGTCCTTCTGCAGGAGCTCCAAGAAGGTGTGGTGGGCGCGACGTCCGGATTGCCCGCACTTGCCGAGGTCGTGCAACAGTCTGCGCTGGTCCCCAATGCGGCGAGGGTCGCCGCCATGGCCAGGAGGGTCGGGGTCCCAGTGATCCACTGCACAGCTGAGAATCTGCCTCGGGGTTTTGGGGTCAATACGAATGCCCGTCTGTTTGCTGGCGCGCGGAAGAGCGGAATGGACAACCTACCTGGCTCGGACTCCGTTCAGCCGATCGGCGCGTTGGGTCCGTTCGACTCCGACGTCGTGCTACCTCGTCTCCATGGTCTAAGCCCGTTGACCGGATCACCATTGGATTCGCTGCTCCGCAACAACGGAATACGCACGATTGTCGTTATGGGCGTGTCGCTCAACATTGCGATACCGAACCTCGTCTTCGATGCCGTGAACCGGTCGTATCAAGTCGTGCTGGTATCGGACGCCGTCGCCGGAGTCCCGCCGGCGTACGGCGCACAGATGATTCAGCACACCCTGTCCTTGCTCTGCACAATCGCAACGAGCGATGAGATCACCAGGACCTGGACGTCGGCCGGATAAATGAGCACGATGATCGGCACTGAACGCACGCCGTTCCGGGACAATCGGCCCCCCCTCTGGACAGGTCGCTGATGGCTGCCGAACTGTCTGTCCTCGTCGACGACCTGGTCACTGAGTCTGTTGCTCTGCGGGGGGTACTCGACCAACTCGGACCCGCGAAGTGGTCGCTGCCCACGCCCGCCACCGGGTGGAGTGTGGGCGACCACGTGAGTCATCTGGCCTATTTCGACGAGATGACCCTCCAGTCCCTGGTGGATCCCGATCAGTTCCGCCGAGACGCCGAGCTGCTGACTACGGGCGGTGACGACTTCCCCGACCGCATCGCCGCCGAGCATCGCCTGCGTTCCGGAACGGATCTGCTTGCCTGGTTCCTGGATGCTCGAGCAGCTCTGGTGAATGCCTACCGCGGCGTCGACCCGGTCCGTCGGCTGCCGTGGTACGGGCCGGACATGACCCCGGCCTCGTCGATCACGGCGAGGCTCATGGAGACCTGGGTATACGGCCAGGACATCGTCGACGCGCTCGGCGTCGAGCAACCGCCTGCGTCACATCGCCCATCTGGGTATCCGTGCCGTGCCCTACAGTTTCTCCGTCAACCACCTCCCGCCGCCCACGCAGCCGATCGCGGTCCAGCTGACAGCACCGGACGGGGACATGTGGAGCTGGGGACCCACCGACGCCGTCGACCGTGTCACCGGGGACGCCATGGATTTCTGTCTCGTGGTGACCCAGCGGAGGCACCGCGACGATACCGGCTTGGTCGTGACAGGTCCGATTGCGCAGCAGTGGATCGCTCTCGCGCAAGCATTTGCCGGACCGGCCGGGCCGGGGCGGCCACCGCAGCTTCCCAGCGCTCCCACGGCTCGGATGGGCACTGGAGCAAGGTGGAGAGACACTTGCTATGACAATCCCAACGATCAACGATCAACGAGGAGCGATGACGATGCTGGACACCCGTGAAGGCTCGCTGCACAATGAGCTGCTGATCTCAGCTGATAGTCACGTCGCCATTACCCACGATCAGGTAAGGGCGCACCTGGCATCGTCCTTTCACCCCGACTACGACGCGGCCGTTGCCGCCTTTACCCAGCGCATGGCGCGCGGCACGGCGGCAGCCAATCAGGCCGGAATGAAGATGAAGCGGAGCGACAACGACGCCCATATTGGGGCGAATGCCGTCTTCAAGCGGCCTGGCTACGGAGATCCCCGTGAGCGACTGGCGGACATGGAGCTCGATGGCGTCGAGGTGGAGGTGCTGTACTCAGAGGTCAGCGCTTTCCGGTACATCCCGGACCTGAAGACCGGCGCCAGCGAGGCCACCCGCGCATTCAACGACGCGCTGGACGAGTTCGCCTCGGCGGATCGTAAGCGGCTCTGCGTGTCGTACCAGATACCGATCCATGACATCGACTTCGCCGTGTCCGAGGTGAAGCGCACCGCTGAACGGGGAGGGAAGTCGCTCCAACTGCCGGTTTTCCCGGCGGAGTTCGGGCTCCCTGACTACTACGACGAGCGGTACGACCGCCTCCTTTCGGCCATCGAGGAGACCGGTCTGCCCGTTTGCTGCCATATCGGGCTGAACACGAGCCTGGATGACCTGAGCCGGCGGGACCCAACGCCGCAGAAGGGCGTCATGGTGGCGATGACGCCTCTCACGACGGGGGAGGCTTTCGGCATGTGGATCCTCACCGGGGTGCTGGCCCGATATCCCCGGCTCAACCTTGTGTTCGTGGAGCCCGGATTGGCCTGGGTGGCGTGGTGGTTGCACGTGACCGATGACATGGTGCTCCGCCAGGGGTACGAATTCCCAGGAATGAGCGAGCTGCCCAGCTTCTACTTTCACCAGAACGTGCATCTGACATTCATAGAGGAGGACTTCTCGTTGGAGCTCCTCCGCGACCGGATCGGTGTCCGCAACATGATGTGGTCCTCCGACTACCCGCACCCGGTGACGTCATGGCCCCAATCACGACAGGTGGTGGAGAAACAGTTCCGCTCGATACCGTCGGAGGAACGAGAGCTCATTCTCTCTGGGAACGCCAAACGCGTCTGGAATCTGTCGGATTGAGCCCGTGGAGAGACCCGGACTGATTGCTCGAGCGCCGACAGGCGTTGCGAGCATGGGCGTGCGCCGGTCGACCGTCGACGTGGACGTCGCTGCCGTCGCGCCGGCAGGCTGTACCCGGATTGCCGCCGACATCTTCGTGCCCCAGGACCTTGGTCCGAGGCCGCTGCTCTGGGTGTGCATCCCGGGTGGCGGGATGAGCCGTCAGTACTTCGACCTCGACGTCGCGGGTCAAGAAGGTGCCTTCAGCATGGCCCGGCACCTGGCCGCAGGAGGCGATCTCGTCGTGACGGTCGATCCACCGGGTGTCGGAGGGAGTGATGCACCAGACCACGGGTATACGCTCACGCCCCCCGTGGTCGCCGACGTCCTGGCCGCTGCGATCGAGACGCTGCAGGAGGCGCTTCGGCGTGACGCAATAGCGGGAGCAGAACTCGGCGCCGTCACCCCCAGGGCCACGGTCGGGCTGGGGCATTCAGCCGGGGCTCTCCTTGTGGCATTCCAGCAGGCTCACCACCGTTCGTACGACGTGCTGGCGCTGCTCGGATTCTCCGCGTCGGGCCTCCCGGGTGTCCTCAACGAGGAGGAGCTGAGCTATGCGGGCAGGCCCAAAGAATTCGCCGAGGATGTCGGACTCCTGACCAAGGCACGTTTTGGTGACCCCCTCCCCGAACGGTCGAAGAGCGGCGCCGGGGAGCTCGAGCCGAACGCCGTATCCACGGATGTGGACGTGGCGCTGGCAGCGGCGAGCGGAAGACTTCTGGCGCTGGTGGGTATGAGCGCCATCGTGCCCGGATCGGCGCAGCCCGAGCTCGACGAAATTCGGGTCCCTATCTTCGCGGCGCTGGGTGAGTACGACCTCTCCGGCACGTTGGACGTCCTGCCGAGCCAGCTCCCCGCGTGCGGCGATCTGACACTCTTCCTCCTGAAGGGCGCTGGACACAACCACAACGTGGCAGTCAACCGCCGGCTTCTCTGGGATCGCGTCGCACGCTGGGCGGCATCCGTCACGTCCTGACTGGGTGATCGGGCTCGCGCTGAGCTCCCGAGAAGCCGCTCCGATTCGCCGGCACCAGCGAAGGGCCGGTCACTGCTCCGCCGTTTGGTCTCCTGCATTGGCGAGCGCGGTGCTCTGTTCCGTCTCCGGGGGCGCCGGTGACCGAAGTTCAATCCTCGGCATCCCGACCGATGGTGCTTCGATGAGGCTGCCCAGCACCGAGACCAACAGGTCGCAGACCTCGTCCGTGTTCATGAAGACCGCAGCGTTCCGCCCCGCCGACGTCCATGCTGAGAAGGCCTCCACGATGTCGTCAGGCGCGAACTGGTGTCCGAATTCGGTCGGGACCGTGGCGCCCAACGAAATCGTTGTGAAGCGGAGCCATGGGTGTTCCTCCTGCCATTGCTGCAGCGTGTGCTCCAACGCCGCCTTGCTGGCACCGTACGCCCCGAGATGGCTCCGCGGGGCGTGTACAACTTCGGAGGACACCACGGCGACGACCGCGGTGGGGGACAGCTGTCCGAGCAGGGCGACGATGACCCGGTGGACACCCACGAGGTTGGTGCTGAGCGCAGCTTCCCAGTCCTGTGGACTGGTCCGCGACGAGCTCCGAGAGCGCTGCCGCCCGGCGGGCCGCAAGCACGACCCTCGCGCCGGCGCGGATGGCGCGCTCTGCCACGCCCCGTCCGATCCCTGACGATGCCCCCACGACGACGATTGATCGGCGGGCCAGGGCGGTCGTGCTCATCTGGGAATGGCCTTTCTCTAGAGTCCGTAGACGCGGGCGGCATTGCCGGCCACGATGAGGTCTCGCTCGTCAGTGCGGATCGCCTCGAAGTTCTTCTCGACAACCTCCTGCGAGTTCGGCCATGAAGTCGCCGGGTGGGGAAGGTCGGTCGACCAGATCGGCCGAGTCGTCACATGCCCTCCCCCGGAGCGTGAGGAGGAGGGTCCGTCGTGGCCGGGCGCGCTTCTGGGCTCCACTCACATAGTAGATACAATGTCGAAGGTACCATGGGTCCTTTGGACCGACAAGGGGGCCCGAGAGTTGCCATCGTGAAGACCAAGCCAGACCGGATCACGCCCTCCGC
>JBEKVF010000084.1:0-7985 GCA_049514295.1 Acidimicrobiales bacterium | reverse complement strand
AAGCAGAAGAACCCAAACTAAATTACACTCAGTCACAATACAACAGTCAACTCCTATACCGAACAAAGATCAACGCACCCAGGCGACGAGGAGAACTGATGAGCGAGCCGAGGTCAGGCGACGACACCGAGTACCGGAGCGGATCGGGCGTGGACCCCGTGACGGGCGCCACGCAGGTGCCCGGGCCGAACCGGGAGCCCGCCTTCGTGGTCTCCGGCCGCGACGAGGCGGCAGCCGCCAAGATGGAGGAGTTCCTCTCCCGCACCGGGCGGCGACCGAACGTCGTCGTCATCTTGATGGACGACGTCGGCTGGGGGGACTTCGGGTGCTACGGCGGCGGGGTCGCGGTCGGCGCGCCGACTCCGAACGTCGACCGGATCGCCCGGGACGGTCTGCTCCTCACGTCGTGTTACAGCGAACCGTCGTGCACGCCAACGCGCGCATCCATCATGACGGGCCGACTGCCCATGCGACATGGCCTCTTGATCCCTCCCATGTACGGCATGCCGGGCGGGCTCAACGGGGAGATCACGCTCCCGCAGCTCCTCTCGGACTCCGGGTACGTGACCCAGGCGGTCGGGAAGTGGCACATGGGCGAGAACCAGGAGAGCCAGCCGCAGAACGTCGGGTTCGACGACTTCTACGGGTTCCTGTCGGTCTCGGACATGTACACGGAGTGGCGTGACCCGTACTTCTTCCCCGAGGTCGTCTACAGCGAGGACCGTACGGAATGGGTCAAGAACATGCCGTTCAACAAGTGCTTCGTGCACGCGACCCGCAACGGCCAGCTCGAGGAGGTCGAGGAGGTCACCGTCCCGGTCCTCTCACTGCTCGACGACAAGTGGTGCACGTACTCCGAGCAATTCATTCAGCGTATGGCGGGGTCGGCTGATCCCTGGTTCCTCTACCACTGCACCCGGGGAGCGCATTTCGACAACTACCCGCATCCCGATTTCCTGGGGCGCTCCCCGGCCCGGCACCCCTACAAGGACGCGATCGTCGAACTGGACGCCATCTGCGGCCGGTTGGTCGCCGCGCTCGAGCGGACCGGTCAACTCGAGTCGACGATGGTGGTGATCTCGTCCGACAACGGGCCGGAGATGGAGACCTGGCCGGACTCGGCGTTCACACCCTTCCGCTGTGCGAAGGGATCGACGTGGGAAGGCGGTGTGCGCGTGCCGGCCGTCGTGTCGTGGCCCGGCATGATTCAGCCGGGTCGCTCCAGTGACGGCCTGGTCCATCTGCTCGACCTCTTCGCCACGTGCCTGTCCATGGCCGGGGCGCCCGACCGGATGCCCACCGACCGCTACATCGACGCCGTCGACCAGCTCTCGTTCCTCCTGGCCCCCGACGACCGCGAGGCCGTGTCCAACCGGAAGTACCAGCACTACTGGCTCACGTCCCAGTACTCGGCGCTCCGGGTGGGCGAGTACAAGTACATGCTGTCCTCAATCTCGGACGACGACACGGACGTCCTCAACCCCGGGGGGTTCACGGGTGTGGTGCAGCGCTACGGGTACGGCCGCCTCTACAACCTGTACCTGGACCCCAAGGAGACGCGCTCGTACATGATTCGCAAGCTCGTCTACATCGACGCGATCATCGGCGAGATCGGGCGGCACCAGGCCACCTTCCGCGAGTGGCCGAACAAGCCGGCACCGGTGCCCGCCGGTTGAGTCCGCGGCCGCTGCCGCGACCCGTCAGGAACGGCCCAACTCGTCGGCGACCTTGCGCAGGTCGTCCCGGAAGTCAGGATGGGCGACCTCGACCAACAGGTGGGCACGCTCGCTCACGGTGAGCCCGGTCAGTTCCGCCGCGCCGTACTCGGTGATGATGACGCCGGTGTGGTGGCGTGGCGTCGAGACCACTGAGCCTTCGGGCAGGAGCCCGACGATCCGGGAGACGACCTCGCCACTGCGCACTGCCGTCGAATGGAGGCAGACGAGCGAATGGGCGTCGAGGTGCAGCTCCGCCGCGGCCACGAAGTCCTCGTGCCCGCCGACACCCGAGACCTGCCGGCGGCCGATGTTGTCGGCCACCACCTGCCCGTAGAGGTCGACCGACAATGCCCCGTTGATGGAGACCAGGTTGGCGTTCCTGGCGATGACGGTGGGGTCGTTGATCGTCTCCACCGGGAGGAAGGCGACGTCCTCGTTCCCGTCGAGCCATCCGTAGAGCTCCGCTGTCCCGAGGGCGAAGGTGGTGACCGAGACCCCGTCGAACACCCCCTTGGCATCGTTGGTGACCTTGCCCGCCTGGTGCAGTCGCATGAGGCCGTTGGTGAACATCTCGGAGTGGACGCCGAACCCGCCGAGAGGGCCCTTGGCCAGCTCGGTCGCCACGATGTTGGGGATGGCGCCAATTCCTGTCTGCAGGGTGGACCCGCTCTTCATGTAGGCCAACGCGTTGCGCGCGATCGCCGCGTCCACCTCGTCGGTCGGGGGCTCGGTGAGGGCGAACGGCGTGGCGTTCGTCTCGATCAGCACGTCGACGAGGTCGAGGGAGATGGTGTTGTCGTAGTCGGGGGGCAGGCTCTTGGTCCGGGGCAGGTTGGGGTTGACCTCGACGATGAGGAGCCGGTCGGGGTCCTCGCCGGCACGCATCAGCTCGGGCCGCGTGGCACCCATGTGAAGCGAGAGGTTGACGTTTCCGTACTCGTCGGGCGGGGCGGCCTGCACGACCATGACGCGGGGTGAGAACTTGGCCAGGATCGGCGCCATCTGGCGGAAGCCGCCCGGCACCAGCTCCACCTTGTGGCCCATGGAGTGAAGGAGGCGCTCCGCCGGCCCGAAGAAGCCGCAGCGGTAGGTCACGCCGGGCTTGGTGAAGACCTCGTAGAAGTTGAGGCAGAGCGCGCCCCCCACCTGCAGGTCCTGCCAGTCGTCGCGGGTGCCCAGAGCGGCCAAGAAGGTGTCCGGGTTGGCTGGGCCCAGCCCGAACCCGATCATGTCCACGGGCCGGATCAGGGCGATGGCCTCCTCGGGGGTGCAGACCGTGGGCATGGCTCTACTCTCGCACCCGGCTGCACCCCTGACCACGGCCATAGGTCCCGGCCTCCTGGGTCGGTCGGCCGGAATCCGTTACTTTCGGCTCTACCCCCGCCCCAGTCCCGGTTGCAGAATGAGCAGGACACCTCCTCTTCCCAGACAACGGTGCTTGGAGAATGGCGGCCACCCCCCTCGGTCGCCATTTTCCAATTCCGGGGTTCGTTGCCACGGTAGCGCCCAGCCCCGTTCCCACGGGTACCCGGTACTGTCGACCGGGACGATGTCCCTTCTGCCGGCCGGCAGTCCCAGCACCGAGGGTGTGACCATGAGCAACCGTTCCTTCGAAGGCCTCGACGCGACGCTCGGCGGCATGCACCTGCGGCCCCCGACCGTGGTTTCGGCGACGGACACCCTGGCGCAGGTGGCGTCCGCCATGGTGCGCGACGGTGTCTCCTGCGCCATCCTGGAGGAGCAGCCGCTGCGTGTCGTCACCGAGTTCGACCTCGCCCGGGGCCTGGCGCAGGGGCTGGGCCCCGGAGACCGGATCGCCACGATCGCCTCGGCGCACCCGAGCTGGGCACCCCCCTCGGCCAGCGTCGCCGAGGCGGCCGCGCTGATGGTCAGCCTCGGGATCCGGCATCTCGTCGTGCTCGACATTTCCGACCGGCCCAGCGGCTTGGTCTCCATGACGGAGCTCTTCGACGTCCTCGTCCGCTCACAGGAGCCCATGGCCCTCTACGCGAAGTTCGCCGACATCATGCTGCACAATGGCAGCGAGGCGACGAACCAGGTCCAGCAGGAGGCTCCTCCGCCGCAGGCCTGATCAGGCAAGCCTCAGGTGGTCGCTCGGAGCTCGCCCGCGCCGGGCTCCGCGCCCTCGCCGGAGACGACCCGTCCGTCGACCATGTGGACGATGCGGTCGGCGGCACTCGCCACGGCCTCGTCGTGCGTCACCATCACGATCGTCGTGTCCCGCTCCCGGCGCAGCCGCCCGAAGAGCGCGAGCACCACGTCGACCGAGGCGCTGTCGAGACTGCCGGTCGGCTCGTCGGCCAACAGCACCGGCGGATCGTTGGCCAGGGCACGGGCGATGGCTACCCGCTGGCGCTCGCCCCCCGACAGCTGCGTCGGGAGGCGGTCGCTCAGGCCGCCGAGGTCCACGTCCTCGAGGAGCTCGTCGGCGTAGGCGGCGCGTTGGCGGTGGGGGCGCCGCGAGCCCGACATGGCGATCTCTACGTTCTCGCGCACCGAGAGCCGGGGCAGCAGGTTGTGCAGCTGGAACACCAGGCCGACCTCCTCGCGCCGGAACCGGCTGGCGTGGTGCAGCCGCACCACGTCGTACCCGTCGACGCTGATCGTCCCCTTGGTGGGAGTGTCCAACGCGGCGAGCAGGTGGAGCAGCGTCGACTTCCCGCAGCCGGAGGGACCGGTGATGGCGACGAATTCCTCGGCGGCCACGGTGAGGTCCACGCCGTCGAGCGCTCTGATGAGCCCGTCGTCGTAGATCTTCTCCAGCCCGTGCACCTCGACGGCCGGCGTCAGGCTCGCGGTGGCTTCACTCATGGCTCAGTGCCTTGAGCGGCGCCAGATTGGCGGCGCGGAGCGCGGGGTAGAGCGCACCGATGATGGCCATCCCCAACCCGGTGTAGAGGCCCCGCCAGAACGCCTCCTTCGTGTAGTTCGCGTGCAGGACGCCGCGGAGCTGCGGCAGGTGCTCGAGCACGTCGGTGGCGGCGAAGGAGAGTGCGACTCCGACGATGGCGCCGACCAGGGCGAGGACCACGCCCTCGCCAACGACGAGGGACACCACGCGGCTGCGGGTCCAGCCGATGGCCCGCAGCAGGCCGAACTCCCTCGTGCGCTCGAAGAGGGACAGGAGCATGGTGTTCCCCACGATCACCGCTCCGATCAGGATGGCCAGGATCGTGCTGCCCGTCGCGGCCGCCTGCAGGAACACAAGGTTGGTGTCGGCCCGGCCGAACTGCGAGGCGGTCCGGATCGTGGTCATCTCCGGGTGCGCGGTGATCGCCCTCTCCACCTTGGCCACGGAGGTGCCCGGCGCCACCTTGACGAAGATCAGGGTCACGGAGCTCGGGACCCGGTTGTACGCCTGGAGCGCAGGGAGCGGGAACATGCCGCCCAGGTCGCCGTAGGAGATGCCCGTCGAGTAGATCCCCACCACGGTGTTCCAGGTGCCGTTGGCGTCGAAGCGGTCGCCGACGTGGAGCCCGAAGGCCTGGGCGGCCCGCCAGCCAATCATCATCTCGTGGCTCGCCGTCGCCCCGTAGGGCCGACCGGCGACCACGGTGACGCCGAACTGGCGCAGCTTGTCGGGGGCGATCCCGATCTCGATGAAGAGCGGGTTGTCCGCGTTGATGTGCTGGGTCTCGAGGAGCACGCCCACGGCGCTCTGCACGCCCGGGGTCTCCTGCACCTGCCGCAGCTGGCCCTCGTCGAGGCTGGAGTACAGCACCTCCGACACGCCCTTCTGTGCCACCGTGAAGTCGGCGTGGCCGAGGGTCAGCACAGCCGCCGCCGATGTCTCGAGCCCGCTGCTGACCACGGTGAGGGTCACGACGGTCATAACCGCGACGCCGATGGCGAACGCGATGCCGGCCGACCGCGTCTTCTTGGACCACAGGTTCTTGAAGATCAGAGCCGCGAGCGACATCCGACCTCCTCCACGACGTGAGCCGACCATGCGCAGGGCAGGACCTTCGGCCCTGTTTCAGGATCCACGGTGGCTCGATGATGAGAGGGCGGGGAAGGAGCAGCCATGGACGCCGAGGTCGGAGACCGGATCATCGTGCGCGGTAATCACGTGGGCCAGCCGGTGCGGGTGTGCCAGGTCCTCGAGGTGCGGGGCTCCGACGGTGGGGCGCCGTACCTCGTTCGGTGGGACGACAGTGGGCACGAGACACTCTTCTTCCCCGGCAGCGACGCCACGGTCGAGCACACTGGTCGCTCCGCCGGCTGACCTCGCTCGCCCGGGTCAGCCCCGGGAGATGACGGCTTGTGCAGCCTCGAAGGCCTCTTTGACGTCGTGGAGGAGCTTCTGAAGGCCGTCACGGAGCGTGTCCGCGTTCACTGCCGCGTCGTGGCCGGCCTCGCGTAGCTTCGAATAGGCGGCGAGGCATGCGTTCTGGGCAATGTCGAGCTGCTTGGTCGCCCGCTCACGGGCATCGAGCTTGGCCAGGTCCGCCTGGACCTTGAGCTCGTCGATCCGGGCCTTCCACTGGTCGAGTGTTCCGGTCATCGAATCGACGACCTCCGACTTCTGCTGCTCTTGGGCGGTTCCCGCACCGCCGGGGTCTGCCGTCACGTTGGACATGGCGGTCCTCCTTCTTCGTCGTTCGGGATCAGGGCTGTTTCGTCACATTCAGCGTGTCCCGGGTTCCGGTGCGCAGATAGGGCCGAACGTCCCCACTCCCACCCATCGGCCGTCATCGGCTGGCTGCAACCTCGCCCTCGGCCCGCGCCTGCCGGATGTCCGACAGCGTCAGTGCGGTGTCGTCGAGGACGTACGGACTGAGCGACGGGCGCTGGTTGCGGTGCGTGGTGCGTGTGGTCCGGTGTGTCGTGGAGTGATGCATGGCCTTCTCCTTTGCTCCGGGCGACCGGGTGCCGCTTCACCCATTGGACCCCGCCCGAGTCCCGGCTCGTAGGGCCGAACGCCTCCAGATCCATGGGACCTAAGTCCCTGGTCATCCCCGCGTGGCGAGCTCCCGGAGGGCCCACGAGATGCTTTCGGCGGGGGTGCGGCCGGAGGTGTCGATCGTCGTGGCCGACGGCCAGGCATCCATCCTCTGGGCCATGGCGACACGGATGTGCGGCGTGGCCTCGGAGGCGTCACCGCCGCCACGGTGCCGTGCGTCCATGCGCGCTGTCGCCACGCCGTCGTCGCAGGTGCAACAGAGCTCCAGGAGCTCGCTCCCGGTGTCGGCGGCCGCCCGCGCCGCCTCGGCGCGCCGCGCGGCGTCGATCCACGATGCGTCGAGGATGACCGGCTCGCCCTCGTCGAGGTGGCGCCTGGCCCGGCGCACGAGATCTTCGTAGACGGCACGGACGGCTTCCGGGGCATAGCGCCCGGCTCCGTGCGCCGCGTCGACCGGTCGGGACGCTTCCGAGGGCAGCAACTCCCGACGGACCTCGTCCGAGCGCAACAGAGCCCACCCGGTCTCGGCGGCCAGTCCGGCCGCCAGCGTGCTCTTCCCGGCGCCAGGGAGGCCGCCCACCAGCACCAGCGCCTGCCGGGACCGGCGCACGTGGCGCAGGGCCAGCGCGTGCAGCTCGCGTGCGCCGCGATCACAACCCTCGACCCCCTGCTCGTATTGCAGGCAGGCCACCTTGACCCGCACGTAGGCGCGCTGGGCGATGTAGTGGTGCAGGAGCGGTCTTGGGAGGTCCACCCCTGCCTGGGACTCGTAGTCGAGGACGAAGCGCTCGGCTGCATCGGGCCGCCCCAGGCGTTCGAGGTCCATGGCGAGGAAGGCGACGTCCGCGCATATGTCGCCGTAGCGGAGCTGGTCGGAGAACTCAATACAGTCGAGGATGCGCACGCCGTCGTCGAGGCAGAAGATGTCCTCGGCCTGGAGGTCACCGTGGCCGTCGCACACGTGCCCCGCGGCGATGCGGTCCGCGAGGAGTGCCTTGTGCGCCACCAACCAACGGGAGGTCGTGGCGTGGATCTCCTGGTCCCACGACGCGTCCAGGACGGTGCCGACGAAGCGCTGTGTCTCCTCGAAGTTGGCATCCCACGCGGCTTCCAGGGCCCCCTCGGTGGCCGCTCCCGAGATGGCGGGGGATCGCCGGGCACCGGCATGGAACGCGACGAGGGTCGTCGCGACCTGCTCCAACCAGCCCGCAACGTCAGCGCCCGCCCGCACGAGTGTGGCCAGCCGCCGCTCGTCGGGCAGCGCGCGCATCACGACCATGTGGTCGATCGCCACGCCGTCCATCTCGATGTCGGCCACGCCCAGGTAGACGTCGGGCGCCAGC
>JBEKVF010000083.1:0-8064 GCA_049514295.1 Acidimicrobiales bacterium | reverse complement strand
CTTCTCCATGGCGTTGCTCCCTCAGGTCGTGCCGTAGCCGCGCAGGCGGTTGCCCACGGCGGCTCCCCGGCTCCGTTGTGCCGACGTGCCACGCTCGAGCGTGCGCACGATGAACGCGTTCACCGAGATGCCCTCGGCCGTGGCGCGCTCCTCCAGCCTGGACTTGAGGCCCTCGCCGAGGCGCAGCGAGATCCGCGCCGAGAGGTCCCCGTCGCCCTCGCCGGCGGCGGGCACGTGCTCGTCCGCGACGTAGGCCAGGTCCACGTCGTCACCGGCGACCCGGATCTCCACCCGCCCCTCGGGGAGTTCCGCCGACAGCTCGGCGGCGGCGTCCGAGAGCAGGTCGAGGACCCGGCCGGGCACCGACCGGCCGAGGACGGCGGCGATGCGCTCGGCGACCTCGGCCACCGCGTCATCCCCGAGGTCCCCGACCGCGACCACGTCGGAGCGCAGCCCGTCGACCACCAGTGACATCTTCATGATGTCACTGTGACATCACTATGATGTCATGTCAAGGAGCCCTGGTCAGCCCCCTGAGGCGTCCTGGACCCGGGTCTTCCCCGCCGAGATGAAGGGCATCATGGCCCGCAATTCCTGCCCCACCGACTCGATCTGGTGGGCCTTGCCCCGGGCGCGCAGCTCCTCGAAGCGGGGCCGCCCCGCCTTGTTCTCGGCGATCCACTCCTGGGCGAAGGAGCCGTCACGGATCTCGTCGAGGATGGTCTGCATCTCGGCCCGGACGGCGTCGTTGATGACCCGCGGCCCGCGGGTCAGGTCCCCGTACTCCGCCGTGTCCGAAATGGAGTAGCGCATCCCCGCGATCCCCTGCTCGTACATGAGGTCCACGATCAGCTTGAGCTCGTGCAGGCACTCGAAGTAGGCCGACTCGGGCTGGTAGCCGGCGTTGACCAGCGTCTCGAAGCCCGCCGTCACGAGCGCCGTCAGGCCGCCGCACAGCACGACCTGCTCGCCGAAGAGGTCCGTCTCCGTCTCCTCGTCGAACGTGGTGTCGAGCACGCCGGCACGCGTCGCCCCGATGGCGTGGGCGTACGACAGGGCGAGCTCACGCGCCTTCCCCGTCGCGTCCTGGTGCACCGCGATGAGCGACGGCACGCCGCCGCCCTCGGTGTAGGTCCGGCGCACCAGGTGACCGGGGCCCTTGGGCGCCACCATGGTGACATCGACGCCCGGCGGTGGCACGATCTGCTCGAAGCGGATATTGAACCCGTGGGCGAACATCAGGCAGTCGCCGTCGTTGAGGTGCGGTGCCACGAATTCGTCGTAGGCGGCCTTCTGCTCGGTGTCGGGCAGCAAAATCATGATGACGTCGGCCTCCGCGGCGGCCTCCGCCAGCGACGTGACGCGCAGCCCGGCCTCCTCCGCCTTGCGCCGGCTCGAGCTGCCCTCGCGCAGGGCGACCCTGACGTCCACACCCGACTCCATCAGGTTGAGCGCATGTGCGTGCCCCTGCGACCCGTAGCCGAGGATGGCGACCTTGCGGCCGGCGATCAGGCTGGGATCGGCGTCGGATTCGTAGTACAGCGTGGCCATGGCGTCTACTCTCTCTCTACTCAGTGACGATCAAGTTTAGGCAGGGCGACCCGCCCCGTCCTTTGGAGCTCGACGAGCGTGTAGTGCTCCAAGAGCCCCTCGAAGTCGTCGATCTTCTCCGGCCTGCCGGCCAGCATGACGGTCAGACGGTCGGCGCCGACGCTGACCACCTCGCCGCCGAAGACGCCCACCAGCTGAATGACCTGCGAGCGCTCCGTCGGTCCCACCGCCACCGTCACCAGCACCAGCTCGCGTTCGACGGCCTCGGCCGGGGACAGCTCGCCGATGGACACGACGTTGACGAGCTTGTCCAGCTGCATGATCACCTGCTCGAGCGGCGCCGACTCGACGTCGACCACGATCGTGATGCGGCTGAAGTGCTCGTCCTCGTCGGTCGGGGCCACGGCCAGCGAGTAGATGTTGAAGCCCCGGCGGCTGAACAGCCCGGCCACCCGGGCCAGCACCCCCGCCTTGTTCTCCACCAGCACGGACAGGATGTGGTGACGAGGCGACGCACCCTTGCCACCCGCCAACGAGGTCAGCTGGGCCGGCGTCATCGGGGGGCCAGCAGGTCGGGGTGCACCACGATGTCGTCGTTCGAGGAGCCGGCGGCCACCATCGGGAACACCTTCTCGAACGCGTCGGTGCGGAAGTCGACGACGACCGGACGGTCGTCGATGGAGTTCGCCTTCTCAATGGCCGGCCCGACGTCCTCGGGGGTCTCGGCCCGGATGCCGACGCAACCCATCGCCTCGGCCCACTTCACGTAGTCGGGCAGGTCGGGCGAGAGGTACACCTCGGAGTAGCGCTCCTCGTAGAACATCTCCTGCCACTGGCGCACCATGCCCAGGTAGGCGTTGTTGAGGATGGCGATCTTGACGGGGATCTGCTCGGCGCTGGCGGTGACGAGCTCCTGCGCCGTCATCTGGAAGCAGCCGTCGCCGTCGATGGCCCACACGGTGCGCTCCGGCCGCCCCACCTTGGCCCCGATGGCGGCGGGGACGGCGAAGCCCATGGTGCCGGCGCCGCCCGAGTTCACCCATGTGTAGGGGTGCTCGAAGTTCCAGTACTGCGAGGCCCACATCTGGTGCTGGCCCACGCCGGCGACGACGATCGTGTCCTCGGATGCGGCGTCGCGCAACTGCTCCACGACGTTCTGCGGCTTGATCGCACCGCCGTCGGCGTCCGCGTAGTGGAGCGGGAAGCGCTCCTGCCACTCGCGGACCTGCCGCCACCAGGGCGCGAGATCCTGGAGCACCGGCTGGTCGCCGAGAGCGAGCAGCAGCTCCTCGATCACCAGCCGGCAGTCACCGGCGATCCCGACGTCGGGGACCCGCACCTTGCCCAGCTCGGCCGGGTCGATGTCGACGTGGATGATCTTGGCGTCCGGGGCGAAGGCACTGATCTTGCCCGTCACCCGGTCGTCGAAGCGCGCCCCGAGGCTGACAAGGAGGTCGCTCTGCTGCATGGCCGTCACCGCGGTGTAGTGGCCGTGCATCCCCGGCATCCCGAGTGCCTGGGGGTGCGAGTCGGGGAACGCGCCCCGGGCCATCAGCGTCGTCACCACCGGGATGCCCGTGCGCTCGGCCAGCGCGCGCAGCGCGTCCGCCGCGCGGGCCTTGAGCACGCCACCCCCCACGTAGAGCACGGGGCGGTGCGCGGCGGAGATCAGCTCGGCGGCCTGGCCCACCAGCACGGGGTCGCCGAAGGTCACCGGGTGGTACCCCGGAAGGTCGAGCTCGTCGATGGACGACGGCCAATACCACTCCATGGGGGCGTTCGAGATGTCCTTGGGGAGGTCGATCAGGACCGGTCCCGGCCGCCCGGTGGTTGCAACGTGGAACGCGGCGGCCACCACCCTGGGGATGTCCTCGACGTCCTTGATCAGCCAGTTGTGCTTGGTGATGCCCATGGTAACGCCGGTGATGTCGCACTCCTGGAAGGCATCGGTGCCGATGGACCCGGTCGCCACCTGTCCCGACACGACGATCAGCGGGGTCGAGTCCATATACGCATTCGCGAGCGGCGTCACGATGTTGGTGGCGCCGGGGCCGCTGGTCACCATCGCCACGCCCGGCTTCCCGGTGACCATGGCGTAGCCCTCCGCCATGTGCCCGGCGCCCTGCTCGTGGCGGACCAGGATGTGGCGGATCGACGAGTCGATGATGGGGTCGTAGACGGGCAGGATGGCGCCACCGGGTAGGCCGAACATCACGTCGACCCCCTGCATCTCGAGGCTCTTGATGAGGGCCTGGGCCCCTGTCAGCTTCATATGACTTCCCCTCATGTCGTATCGGTCCGGAAATTGAAAAGACCCCCCGGGTTTGGGAGGTCGTGAGGCGCGCGTTGCGATGTGGGCGCGCGCCTACGTGACGAGTACCAGAATCTCGGGTCGGGTATCGGGTGCCTGCATGAGGTGACCATTCTGGCATGCCGCCGGGTCTGGTACAACCCCGGGCCCTCCCGGCGGGCTCCCGCCCCGGCCGCCGGGCCAGGTCAGACAGCCGGAGGGCACCGCGGGACCCGGTCGAACGGTCACGTGGGCGAAGGCGTTGCCATGCCCCCGCCAAGGAGGGCGGGGAGCGCCGTCGTCCGCATCCGTGCCAGCACTCGATCCGTCACCGGCGCGACGTCCGGGTGGACGCCGCCGTTGCCCTCGACCGCCGCTCGCCATGCCCTGGCTCGTCGCTCGAACACGTCGGGATCGTCGAATTGCACGCAGTCGAGGCGATCGGTCGTCAGGTCGACCACGATGGTGTCTCCGTCCTCGACGAGCGCTATCGGCCCCCCGAGGAGTGCTTCGGGGGCGACGTGGCCGATGACCAAACCGACCGATCCCCCCGAGAAGCGTGCATCCGTCATCAGCGCGATGGTGATGTGCCGCTGGCGGCAGAGGGTCGTGATCCGCGAGGTGGGGTCGAGGAGCTCCGGCATGCCCGGTGCGCCTCGGGGCCCTTCGTAGCGGATCACCACCATGTCGTTGTCCTCGAAGCTGTCGGGGTGCCCGTCGAGCGCCTCAATGAGGGAGCGCTCACTGTTGAACACGCGGGCGCGGCCAGTGAAGACGCCGTCCTTCACACCGCCTTCGACGCCAGCGACCTTGAGGATCGCACCACCCTCAGGAGCCAGGTTGCCGCGGAGCAGACGAAGTCCGCCGGTGTCCTTGAAGGGCTTCTCGACCGGGTAGATCACGTCCTGATCCGGACCCGGCGGGGCAAGCCGTCGGAGCTGTTCGGCCAGGGTCTCGCCCGTGCAGGTCATCGCGTCACCGTCGAGGAAGCCGGCCTCGAGGAGCTCTTTGGCGATGACCTGCAGCCCGCCTTTGGCGTCCACGTCCACCATGGAGTAGTCACCGAACGGTCGCATGTTGACCAGCACCGGCAATCGCGAAGCCAGCTGGTTGAAGTCGTCTTGGCTGAGCACGTCGTCCCACAGGTCGATACCCGCGGCGCGCGCGATCTCGACGCTGTGCAGCAGCACGTTGGTGGAACCACCCATGGCGATGGCGACCGTCAATGCGTTGCGTAGCGACGAGGGCGTGACGATGTCGCGCGGCCGGATGCCCCGGCTCGTCATGGCGAGCAGGCAGTCGACCATTTGATCGGGGAACTCGGTCAGCCGGCGCGGATCATCCGATGGCGGGGACACCATGTGCAGCGGTTCGAGTCCGAGCACGGCGATGAAGGTCTGCATCGTGTTGTAGGTGAACATGCCCCCGCAGCTGCCCTGGCCGGGGCAGGCGTGCAGTGCGAACCGGGAGCGGACCTCGGCGTCCTGGTCAACCGCCTGGAAGGCCGACACGAGATCGATCCGGGCACCCGTCTCCGGATCGATCCCGGGCCTGATCGGGCCGTCGGAAAGGATGACCGCGGGTGTGTTGTTCTCGAGCACGGCGGCGACGGTCCCGACTGGGGGCTTGTCGCACGCCACGACGGCGACCAGCCCGGCGACACTGTTCGCCGCCAGGTGCACATCGGCGACGTCGTGGACGAGCTCGCGACCGACCAGGGAGAACCGCATTTGCGGCGTGCCGTTGAGCTGGCCGTCTGAGACACCCAGGGTGAACGCGGGCGGTATCAACCGGACCGCCAGGTCGTCCTCGGCAATACGGCGGGACAGGGCGGCCTGGACAGCCTGCACCTTCTGCGGGACGCCCAGATAGCACTGGCTGTCTCCGAGGTTGCCGATCACCGCCCACACCGGGTCGTGGATTTTCCGGACGTCCTCACCGAGGAATGCCGCCGTGCCGACCCTCTGCACGTCGCGCCCGGGGTTGAGGGACACGAGCGTGGCCGCCGGCTCCGATTCGTTGTGCACGGATCCAAACTAGCGGGCAGGATCGCCCTGACCCCAGGAGGGGCGACCACGTGGCTGCGGATCTTCACCCCCACCCGCTGGCCCTGGTCCATCTTCATGGGGGCCAAGCAGACGACGTTCGCGGGGGCCAGGCAGACCACCGGCGGCCCGGCCGTGTTCAGGCGGGGTTTGGCACCGGCGCCGGCGTGACCTCTACGCCGACGGTCGGGATGGAGCGCTCCAGGAAGCGGGGCATCCACCAGTTGGCCGGCCCCAGGATCTCCATCAGCGAGGGGACGAGCACCATGCGCACCAGCGTCACGTCGATGGCGACCGCGACCGCCAGCCCGAGCCCGAAGACCCTGAGGATGTGCAGCGGGTCCTTGATCACGAACGACGCGAAGACGCAGAACATGATGGCGGCGGCGGCCGTGATGATGCGCCCCGTCACGGCGAGGCCGTCGGCCACCGAGAGCGAGTTGTCGCCGGTGCGCAGCCACTCCTCGCGGATGCGCGAGAGCAGGAACACCTCGTAGTCCATGGAGAGCCCGAAGAGGATGGTGAACATGGTCACCGGTATCCAGGGGTCGATCGGGCCGGTCTCGCCGATGCCGATGACGCTGCCGAGCCACCCCCACTGGAAGACGGCGACCATCACGCCGTAGGCGGCACCGACGCTCAGCAAGTTCATGATGACGGCCTTGAGCGGCAGGACCACGGAGCGGAAGACCGTCATCAGCAGGAGGAAGGACAGGACGAGCACCGCGCCGATGACCAGGAAGAGCCGGCTGCCGAGGAAGGCCGCGGCGTCGATGGAGCTGGCCGTCTCGCCCCCGACCTGTGCGTTGACGTCGCTGCCTTTCACGATGGGTGGGATCACGTCGGAGCGCAGTGTGTTCACGAGGGTCTCGGTCTGCGCCGCCTGGGGCGAGGTGGTGGGGACGACGATGATGACCGCGCCGGTGTCGGTGGCGTTGAACTCGGCCGGCGCGGTGTAGGCGACGCCCGGCACGCTGGCAGCGAGCGCGCGGTCGAGCTGCTCGACGGTGCCGCGGTCGGCGGCCCCGCCCATGTCGACGGCCACCACAAGCGGCCCGTTGAACCCGGGGCCGAACCCCTGCGCCAGCAGGTCGTAGGCCTGGCGCGTGGTGAGCGACGGGGGGTCGTTGCCGGCGTCGGTGAAGGCCAGGCGCATGCTCATCACCGGCACGGCGAGCAAGAGCAGCACGAGCACCGCCAGGGTCGCGGTCACCCACGCCCTGCGCTGGATGAACCGGCTCCAGCGGTACCAGAACCCGTTGGGCGGCGGCGGCCCGCCGCTCTGGAGCAGCCCGGGCAGGTGCAGCTTGTCGATGGCATTGCCGGCGAAGCCGAGCAGTGCGGGCAGCAGGGTCAGGGCGGCGATGAGGACCATGAGCACGGCGGCGATGCAGGCCGTGGCGAGCCCGATCATGTAGGGCTGGCCGATCAGGAAGAGCCCGAACAGCGAGATTACGACCGTCCCGCCGGCGAAGAGCACCGAGCGCCCCGACGTCATGAGCGACGTGATGACCGCGTCGCGCGGCTCGCGTCCCTCGAAGATGCCCTGCCGGTAGCGGGTGACGATGAAGAGCGCGTAGTCGATGCCGACGCCGATCCCGATCATGGCGGCCATTTCGGGGGCGAAGGTCGGCACGACCACGAAGTGGGTGACCAGCTCGAGCAGGGCCACGCCGATGCCCAGGCCGAAGAGGGCGGTGATGATGGGCAGGCCCATGGCGACGACCGAGCCGAAGGCCAGCAGCATGATGATGATGGCGGCCGTGATCCCGATGCCCTCGCTGGCGCCGGGTGCGGCGGTGGCGACCGAGGAGATCGGCGAGCCGCCCAGCGCGACCTGGAAGCCGGAGTGCTGCGCGGCCTGTGCCGTGTTGATGACGTCGCGCACGGCGCCGGCGGGCAGGTTGGCCGTGGTGGTGTCGAACTGCACGACCGCGTATGCGATGTTGGCGTGGGTCGAGATCTGGTGCGCGCCATCGGGAGAGAACGGTCCCGTCACGCTCTGCACATGCGCGAGCGGTCGCAGGGAGTTGACGACGTTGTTAATAGCGGCCTCATTGGCCGCGATGGGCGTCGAGGTGCGGAACACCACGTCGGCGGTGTCGCCCGCCTTGGAAGGGAATTTCGCCTGCAAGATATCGACCGCCTGCTGGGACGGGACGTTGCCCGAGGAGAACT
>JBEKVF010000082.1:0-8067 GCA_049514295.1 Acidimicrobiales bacterium | reverse complement strand
CGCCCGCCGAGGAGCTCGAGCCGCTGCGCAACGCGGCCATGCCGGTCCGCCCGTTGGTCGACGCCGTCGTCCCCGACGTGCTCCTCGAGGACGGGGCGCGCCCCGAGGTGCCCGGTTGGGACCTTCGGGCCATCTGGACGCCGGGGCACTCGCCGGGCCACCTCTGCTTCTACGAGTCCCGCCAGGAGCTCATGCTCTCGGGCGACCACGTGCTGCCGCGCATCACCCCGAACATCCCGTTCCACCCCCAGGCCGGGGCGAACCCGCTGGGCGACTACCTGTTGTCGCTCGACAAGCTCGAGCCCTACCGCGTCGGCGAGGTCCTGCCGGCCCACGAGTACCGGTTCGACGACCTCCACACCCGGCTCGAGGAGCTGCGCCAGCACCACCGCGACCGCTTCGCCGAGGTGGTCGAACTCCTGCGCGAGAGTCCCCACAGTGCCTGGGACATCGCGGCCCACATGAAGTGGTCGAGGCCCTGGGACGACATCGCCGGCTTCATGCGCCGTGCCGCGGTGGGCGAGACCGTGTCCCACCTCCGGGTGCTCGAGATCGACGGCACCGTCGTGGTCGAGGACGGCGAGCCCGCCCTCTGGTCGCTGGCCGAGCGGGCCTCGGGCTGATCCCTCAGCCCAGCCCGGGGCTCACCCCTCCGTCGCTACCCCCAAGGCGCGTTCGCAGAACGCGCGCACGTGGCGTGACGCCTCCGCCCTCGTCGCCGGCTTGTCGCGCGTGGGGTTGAGGCCGGCGGCCGCCCACACCACCGACTGGACGAGCGGCGCGTCGGCCGCGGGGTCGGCGAGCGGGAACGAGCCGTCCGCCGCGCCCGCGGCCAGCAGGCCTTCGAGCGGCGCCATCAGCAGCGTGGAGGCGTGGCGCATCTCCTCGGCGTAGCCCTCGGCCTTCATGGCGCCGGGCGAGCCGAGCACCATCACGCGGGCCGCCTTGACGCGGTGCTGGCCGAAGCTCAGGATCTCGTCGATCCAGGCGTCGAGCGCGGCCCGCGGGTCGCCGGCGGCGCCCACCTTGGCGTTGAGCCGCGCCGCTGCCGCCTCCGCCTCACGACGGAAGAGGGCGCAGAGCAGCTGGTCCTTCGACTCGAAGTGCCGGTAGAACGAGCGCGTCGACAGGTCGGCCTCGCGCAAGATGTCCGCCACCGCGGCGTCGGCGTACCCGTTGCGCGCCATGACGACGAGCGCCGCGTCGAGCAGGATGCGCAGCTCGTCCTCGGACTCGAAGCGACGGGGTCGCCCGGCCCGGCTCGCCGGCGCTGCCTTGGGGCCTCCCATACCCGCCTCAGGCCATCCGGGCCCGCGGAAGCGGGAAGGTGTCGCTGACCTGGTCGAACCAGATCTGCACCTTGTCGCCGATCTTGACCGACTCGGGGTCGGCGTCGGTGATGTTGAGCAGCAGCCGTGCCCCTGCGCCCTGGGTCCCGTCCAGCTCCACCACGCCCGACACGTAGGGCACCACCTCGGCCAGCTGCGGGGCCAGGGGATGGCGCACCACGGTATAGGTGTAGATGGTCCCGGTGCCGGGCAGATCGACCCACTCGAAGGCCTGGCTCTGGCATTCGAAGCAGAACGGCTGCGGCGGGAGGACGAAGGTCCCGCATTTGGTGCACTTGGGTGCGGTCAGCCGCCCCTCGGCGGCGGCGTCCCAGAAGGGCTGTGTCAGGTCGTCGGCGAAGGGGTCCTGCATCATGGAGGGGAACGTCCCCTGCTTCAAGTCGGTCATCGTTCTCTTTCCTCTTTCGTCGCGCTCGTTTGTCGCCGTGATCAGTTGTGCAGCAGCGTGCCGCTGACGGGCAGCCCCGACGGCCCGCCGGTCACGACGGCCACCTCGGCGTCGTCGACCTGGTTGACCGCGACACCCCGGAGCTGCTCGACCGCCTCGCGGATGTGGGTCATGCCGATGATGTAGGCCTCCGAGAGGTGTCCGCCGTGCGTGTTGACCGGGATGGAGCCACCCTTCCAGCGGATGTTGCCGTCGGCCACGAACGGCCCGCCCTCGCCGATCGGGCAGAACCCGTAGTCCTCGAGCTGCATGATGACCATCGGGGAGAAGTGGTCGTAGAACAGCGCGACGTCGACGTCTTCGGGCCCCATGCCCGCCATCTCGTACATCCGCTTGGCGATCGGCCGGTTCCCCGAGGAGGCGAAGTACTCGTCGGGCATCTGGAAGTAGGTGAAGATCGCCGAGCCCCATCGTCCCGCACCGCCGTGCGCGGTGCCGCCGATGTACACCGGCTTCTGGCGCAGGTCTTTGGCCCGCTCGGCCGATGTCACGACGGCGGCGACCGCGCCGTCGGTCTCCATCGTGTAGTCGAAGAGGCACAGCGGGTCGCTGATCATCCGCGCGTTGAAGTACTCGTCGAGCGTGAGGGGGTCCTTTCGGATGGCCGTCGGGCGCCGGATGGCGTTCTCGCGCTGCGAGATGCACACCTCGGCCAGATGCTCCCGCTTCGTCCCGTAGAGCTCCATGTGCCGTCTGGTCAGCAGGGCGAAGCTGTGTCCGGGCGCCATCATCCCCGCGCCGCTGATGAAGGCCGCATAGTTGGGCACGCCACCGCCCCCGTAGGGACTGCCCCCGCCTCCGAGCCCGGGACCTCCGCCGCCGACGGCGCTGCCGCCCAGCCGGCGCTTGGCCTGCTGCAGCGTCATGAGCGTCACGCACACCTCGGCCTGTCCCGAGACGATCGCCGACGCCGCCAATCCGAGGGAGCCCGCCGAGCCCCCGCCGCCGGACGTCAGCGAGGCGGCGAACCGCACTTCGGGGACGCCGAGGACCGACGCCACCTGGGCGGGGTCGCACGAGCTCGAGTAGATCGTGAACCCGTCGAGGTCCTTGACCGTGAGCCCGGCGTCGTCGAGCGCGCCGAGGATCGCCTTACACGCGAGCTCGAGCTCGGTCTGGGGCAGCGACTCACCGCGCCGGTAGTACGGCGTCGCCCCGATGCCGACGATGGCCGTCTTGTCCTTGAGTGTCTCTGTCATTGTGGTGGGGCGTCCCTTCAGTAGGTCAAACGGGAAGTGATGCGGCGAGCACGGGCACCTCGGCCAGGGAGCGCAAGGCGTCGTTCAGATGGGTGCAGCAGTCGGTGGCGCGCAGCCGCTGCAGTACCTCGGTGCGCATCGCCCGCAGATCGGTCCCGGCCATCCACGACGCGTTGGGCGCCGCCCCCGGGCACTCCACGTAGGGCAGCACCCGCGGGAGGGCGTCGACGAACAGCAGTGTCCCGGTCGCCCGGTCGGCCCGGCCCGTGATCTGGTACTCGTGGACCACGACCTCGGCGCCGTCGGGGTCCCAGCAGCTGTCGCGGAACATGGCGTCGATCCCGAGCTCCCCGTCCTCGCCCCACACGTCGATCCGGCGCGCCCGCCGCATGGCGATCTGGGGAGGGTCGTCGAGCTCGTGCCAGCTCAGGGGGTCGGCCGGATCGGCCAGCGGCCCGGGATGGGCCGTGTTCTGGCGCAGCCCGGAGATGGAGCCGTCGCTCAGCAGCGAGCTGGCGCCGTCGCGGAAGCCCGAGCAGATGTCGCGCATGACGCGCCGGGGGGCGTTGGCGACCCGGTTCTTGATCATGGGGACGTGGTCGGCCCAGCGGAGGAAGGCGAAGCCGGAGATCAGCGTCGAGCCGGCCAGGTCGTCCAGCAGGAGGTACAGCGGCGTCCCGTGCGCGACCTCATCCGGGAGCTCCTGGGCGATGGAGGAGCGCAGGTTCGCTCCGGCCCGGGAGCCGACGAGCCGCTTCAGATCGGCGGGTTCGGGGTCGGCCTCAATGCGTCGGATGTCGCGCTCCCGCCCGGTCACGACGTAGAGGTCCGAGTGGCTCACCACCACGGGCTCACCGCGTTCGGGCGTGAGCAGGTCCCGGGCTCTGCCCTTGAGGTGGAGATCGGTGCCCAGTCCGTCCGGCCAGAACATCAGCACGGTCGACGTGCGCCGGACCGAACCGGGCCGGCGCACAGGGGGCGCGACGGCGGGTTCCGAAGGGGGCGAGGTCAGCGGCGCCTCCACCGACCCGCCTCTTCGCAAATCATGTTTTCATTGTATGCCGCTTGTCCCGCGGTGCACCTTTTCGGACCACTCTTTTGGCGAACACGCTGGTCAAAAGCGTGTCAGGCGCGACCTCGCCCGGTAGGATTGGCCGATGACGACCCCGACGGCAACACGCGACATGCCTCGTCCGGGCGCCGATTCGAACGCCAAGCGGGCGGCCCAGGTGGCGGACCTCATCATCGAAGACGTCATGGCCCTCGGCTGGCCGGTGGGTCAGGTGCTCGGCTCCGAGGCCGACCTCCTCGAGCGCTACCAGGTCAGCCGGGCCGTGTTCCGGGAGGCGGTGCGCCTGGTGGAGCACCAGCAGGTCGCCCGCACCCGCCGCGGCCCCGGTGGAGGGCTGGTCATCACCGAGCCCACGGTGGGAGCGGTCATCGATGCCGTGGTGCTGTACCTGCACCGGGTGGATGCGCGCCTCGACGAGATCTTCGAGGCGCGCATCATCCTCGAGGAGATCGCCTGCCAGCTGGCGGCGGAGCGCACCGACGAGAACGACCTGGCCGAGCTCCGGCGCTTCGTCGACGACGAGCCGATCGCCCCCGATGGCGATCCGCGCGAGTTCCACGCCCTGGTGGCGGCGATCAGCCGCAACGCCGGACTCGAGCTCTTCGTCGACGTCTTCAACCGGGTGGCCCAGCTGTACTCGCCCGACTGGCAGCGCTTCGGTAGCGCCATCGCGAAGGAGACGATGCGCGCCCACGCCATGATCGCCGAGGCCATCATGGCGGGCGACGCCGGGCTGGCCCGCAACCGCATGCGCAAGCACCTCCAGGCCGAGGCTGACTTCTTCCGCCGCCGCCGCTCCACCCGCCAGCTGCTGCCCGACTCGGTGGTGCTGGCCCAGTCGGGTCAGGGCAAGGGCGCGGAGGTCGTGGCACGCAACATCACCCAGACCATCGTGACCGAGGGCCTGCCGCCCGGGGAGCTGGTGGGGACCGAGCCCGAGCTCATCGAGCGCGAGGGTGTCAGCCGCGCCCTGCTGCGTGAGGCCGTGCGGCTGCTGGAGCACCATCAGATCGCCCGCATGCGCCGGGGCCCGGGGGGCGGCCTCTTCGTCATGGCGCCGAGCGCCAACGCGGTCACCGAGGTCGCCGCCATCTACCTGGCGCGGCGCGGCATGCAGCTGGCCGAGCTGGCCGAGCTGCGCACCGGCGTGGAGGTGGCCATCACGGACCTGGCCGCGGCTCGTATCGACGAGGTGGGCACGGCGGGACTCGACGAGGCTCTGACCCGGGAGGAGCACGCCACCGACGCCGAGCGGGTCGAGGCGGTGCACGACCTCCACGCCGCCGTCGCCGCAGCAGCCCAGAACCGCGTGCTTCACCTGGTCGCCCTGGTGCTCATCCGTCTCAGCCGTCTGCACCAGATCGAGCGCCTGGCCCCCAAGGCGCAGAAGCAGATCAGGGCCGAGGTGCTGCGCACCCATGAGGGCATCGCGCGCGCCATCGAGGACGGCGACCGCGAGCTGGCCCGCCACCGCATGCGCCGGCATCTCGAGGCGCTCGGCGCCCTCATGCGCTGAACCCGCCGCCACCGCCACCTGGACCCTCCGTCCGTGCTTGACACGCCGCCCATATGAGAACATCATTTGCATATTGAGCGCCGGTTAGTACGCGCGCGGAATCAGGGAGGGCGCATGGGCGACCTGACGGAGAAGAAGTTGTGGGCGAACTCGGGTGACTCGCACCTGATGGAGCCCCCGGACCTGTTCGCCTCGCTGCCGGACGACGTCAGGGAGCGCCTGCCCCGGAGCGTCAAGGACCCCAGCGGCGACTTCGAGACCATCTACATCGACGGCCAGGAGTTCCGGCGCGACCTGCCGAAGAGTGACAAGCCGAAGACGGGGCTCGGCATCAACGCCCGCCCCACCGGCACCAAGGAGGAGGACTTCATCAACCGGGTCATCGGGGGCAACGACCCCGTGGCGCGCATCAAGGACCTGGACGACGAGGGCGTCTGGGGTGAGGTGATGTACCCCTCCCTCGGTATCTGGACCTTCAACGTCCGGACGCCTCGCGTGGTCAAGGAGGGCTGCCGCGCCCTGAACGACTGGGCGCTCGAGTTCCAGCGGCACTCGCCCCGCTTCGTGTGCGTGGCCTCCATCCCGCTCATCGACATCGACGACGCCGTGGCGGAGGTCAGACGGGCCCACGAGGGCGGCTTCATGTGCGGCTTCCTCCCGACCCGCCCGCCGATCGGCCGGCCCGAGTGGAACGACGAGGAGTGGGACCCGCTGTGGGCCGCCTTCGCCGAGACCGGCATGGTCATCGGCTTCCACATCGGCACGGAGCCCCACGACCCCACCGAGCGCACGGGCGTCTACTACCGCGGCCGCGGTGGTGCGGTCCTCAACTATGTCGAGACCACCTACGGCGGGCAGCGGGCGGTCACACAGCTCATCGCCTGCGGTGCTCTCGACCGCCATCCCGACCTCAAGGTCCTCGTGTCCGAGGGCGGCGCGACGTGGGGGCCCTTCATCGCGGACCGCATGGACGAGGGCTACCGCCAGCACGGCGCCGCGGTCCGTCCGACGCTCTCCAAGCTCCCGAGCCGCTTCCTCTACGACCAGGTCTACGCGTCGTTCCAGCACGACATCTCCGCCGTCGCCGCCAACTCGGCCATGGGATGGCGGAACGTCCTGTGGGGGAGCGACTACCCGCACTTCGAGGGCACCTTCGGCCACACCCAGAAGACGCTGCACGAGCTCTTCGACGGCGTGGACCCCGCGGTCAGCCGTCGCATCCGGATCGGCGCCTTCCAGGAGCTCTTCCCGAGCGTCCCCGCTCCGCCCGCGGACTGAACACTCCGCTCCACTCACTCCACTCGCTCCACCCCAAGCACCCCGCTCCGCCCGGTCCCGGACCGAGAGCCTCCCGCGGGTCGTCGTGCAGCTTTTAGTATACTCTTTAGGAGAACCCAGACCCAGGAGCAACCAGGGGGAGCAATGGCGACCACGACATCCGAAGAGTTCGAGAAGGCCACCGACTTCCAGTTCAAGAAAGACGACATCGAGCGGGCCAAGGCGCTGGTCGGCCGCTGGGCCCCCTCCGGGTCACGGGAGTTCCTGACCACCGCGACGCCCGACTCCATGCGCAACTTCGCTCGCAGCTACGGGGACGACAACCCGCTCTTCGCCTCCGAGGAGTACGGCACGACGACGCGCTGGGGCGGGCAGATCGCGCCGCCCATGATCCCTATTGCGCTGAACCGCCCGCTCTACGGCGATCCGCCGAAGGAGAGGATCAAGCGGCCCTCGTTCCGCGGCATCCACGTCTTCGTCTCCGGCAGCACCTGGCAGTGGTTCCGTCCTCTCCAGGACGGTGACCACCTCTACAGCTTCGGTGGGACCGAGTCGGTGGTGGAGAAGAAGTCCGAATTCGCCGAGCGCTCCCTCCTGGTCACGTATGCCAGCGTCAAGATGAACCAGCGAGCCGAGATCGTCGCGATCTCGCGGACACTGGCCATCCACACCGAACGCAAGACGGCCCGGGAGAAAGGCAAGTACTCGGCCCTGGAGCCCGCGACATACACGGACGAGGACATCGAGAAGATCGACGCCATCTACGAGGCGGAGGAGGTCCGGGGAGCAGAGCCCCGTTACTGGGATGACGTGCACGTCGGCGACGTGCTCAGCCCGATGGCGAAAGGACCGCTGACGACCACGGACATGATCGTCTTCCACGCCGGCGGCTACGGCTTCGTGCCTTACGAGCCCTGCACCAACCGGATCGCTTACAAGAACCGTCAGCGCATCGCCCCCTTCTATGTGAAGAACGAGTACGGCGTGCCCGATGTGGCCCAGCGGGTCCACTGGGACTCGGCCTGGGCCCAGGCCATCGGCAACCCGATGGCCTACGACTACGGAGTGATGCGGGACTGTTGGCTCAGCCACTACATGACCGACTTCGTCGGCGACGACGGCTGGTTGGTCTCGCAGTCGAGCGAGATCCGCAAGTTCAACTACATCGGCGACACCCACATCCTCACCGGTGAGGTCGTCGACAA
>JBEKVF010000081.1:0-8106 GCA_049514295.1 Acidimicrobiales bacterium | reverse complement strand
AGAGGGTGGAGTCCGGGTTCACCATCTCGGGCTCCACCCACAGCCCGAACCGGACACCGCGCTCGTCTGCCCGCGCAATGAGGGGACCGAGACCGCCGGGCAGTTTGGCCTCGTCGACCTGCCAGTCACCCAGGCCCGTGGTGTCGTCGTCGCGGGGGTGGGTGACGCCGAACCAGCCGTCGTCGAGCAGGAAGAGCTCCGCACCGAGGTCCGCCGTATGGTCGATCAGCCCCAGGAGCCGGTCCGTGTCGAACGAGAACGAGGTGGCCTCCCAGTTGTTGACCACGATCGGCCGCAGCGCGTCGCCGTCGCGTGTGGCGTGCTGGCGTACCCACCGGTGGAGGCGGCGGCTCAGGGGGCCCGCGCCCTCGGTCGACCAGATCCAGATCTGCTCGGGGGTGACGAAGGTGGCGCCGGGGTCGAGCACGTACTCGGCGGCCGCGGGGTTGTGCCCGCACCAGACCCGGACCGTGGGGGAGGTCGTCCGCTCGAAGGCGAAGCGGGTATTGCCACCCCAGGCGAGTGCGCCGGCGAGGACGGCACCATTCGACTCCTCGGGCGACCCGTCGGGGGCGAGCAGGAAGAAGGGGCAGGACCGCAGGTGGGGCTGCACGCCGCCGCGCGAGTCGACGACCTTGGTCCCGGGTGTCAGCGCCTCGGTGGTCGTGGTCCACTCGGCGGCCCAGTCGCCCCCGCCGAAGTGGGTCAGGTGGGGTGAGGCGGCGCCGAGTAGGGGCGAGGCAGCAGCGAGCTCGTGGAGGGTGACCGCCCCGGGCTGGTGGTTGGTGACGCTCACCCACTGGCGCAGCACTCCGTGGTCTTCGGCGTGGAAGGACAGCGTGACCTCGAGCGGGCAGTCGGGGTCGACGAGAAGGATGTCGGTTTGAGGGCCGACCACGCGGAGGTCCTCGACCCGCAGGCGGGTGGTCGTGGTGCCGTCGCCGTGGGTGACCCGCAGCGAGGGGGCGCGGGTTGGCTCCTCGTCGTAGGCCGGATAAGCCAGGGGATACAGCGCCGGTGGCACCCCGGCCGCCAGCCGCTCCATGTGGGCGTCGATGTCGGGCCCGAACCCCGCTTGGTGCAGCCGGCCCCGGTCGTCAACGAGGAAGCCGTAGCCGGCGCCCTCGGACGACACGACGATGCTGTTCACCCGACCACCATTGCAGAGCGCCGGCATGGCGCCAAGCGCCGCTGGCGGGGACGGCTCCCCGCTCCCGTGTCAACTGCACTGTCGGGTGATGTCGACAGAACCGGCGTGAACCGCGGCCAGTGAAACCACACCGGGTGCTTTCAATGTGCGGGTCAGTCGACGATGATTGACGACATGACCACCCACGCAAACCTTGAGCCAGAAGGGAGACCATCATGAAAGGACTTGACGGTCGCCATCGCGACCAGGACGGGCGCATTGAAAAGAAGCACGGCAACACGAAGATCAAGAACCTGAAGGACCAGTACCCCGAGCTGAAGAACTTCCAGAACGAAGACACGCTTGGGCAGGTTCGCGATCGGTATGGTGCCGACAGCCTGGACGAACTCATCCGGATCCTGCGAAGGAAGTAGCCCCCTCGTCCGTCACGATGGGCGGTCCACGCTCGTCGTGTGTTCAGACTGGGCTACAAGGTGTCGGCTGAGGTTCGGAGCGTCCAGCCACTTTCACCAAGCGTGAACCCGAAACACGAGGCCCGAGCCCCCGCGTCATGCGGGGACCTTCAGGCGCGTCCGCCCGGGCCGCAGGAGGTTGCGCCAGCCCCGGATCACGGGATGGGGGTTCTGTGCATGCAGGCGGTCCAGTGCCGCCTGCATGGCAGTTGTGATCTCTTCGTAGCACGCGGCCACGATTGCCTCATCGTCTGCTGCCTCCGGGCCGTAGCTGGTCCAGTCGAGTGGGGGCAGGAACTCGACGTTGATCGCCGAGGGCATCGGAAGCGGCGGTGTGAGGATGGTGGTCAGGCCGTAGGGGGCGAGGAGGATGGGGAACACCTTGATCCGGATGCGCTGCAAGCCGAGGGCTTTCGCCAGGCGCTCGCCGCTCGAGACGACGACGATCGCATCGTGTGACCCGTGCGCCACCACTGGCACCACGGGGACGCCGGTTCGGAGTGCCAGGCGAACGAAACCCCGATGGCCACCCAGGTCGATCTTGTCGCGCTGAGTCCACGGCCGACACGCCTCCCGGTCGCCTCCCGGGTACGCGACAACGAGGCCACCTTCCGCCAGGCCCTGTTCGGCGGCCTGCCCGCCTGCTGGAATCGCTCCGATGCGGCGCATGAACGGACCGACGCCCGGAATGCCGAAGAGCAGGTCGTAGACCATGGCGTACGCCGGCTGGTCGAGACCACGCCGTCGGACGATCTCAAGTCCGACCACCCAGGCGTCGGGCATGTAGAAGAGGCCGGAATGGTTCCCGACCACGAGTGCTGGACCGCTGGCGGGCAGGTGCTCCTGTCCCCGGACCTCGGGTGAGAAGTAGTTCACGTAGCGGGTCACCGCCGAGAGCTGGCGCCGGAGGAACTCCGGGTCCCGCTGGAAGAGGGGCTGGTCACGAACGTGGTCCACGCGCTCCGACAGCCCGCGCATCAATGGCTCGAGAACCCCGCTCGCCCCTTTTCCGCCTGCGGACTCGGTGACATGTCTCGACGTGACAGCCATACTTACTCCTGTTCCTCCCTCAACCTCGCGCTATGCGGCGCCCGAGGGAAGGGCCGTTTGGCCCGAACGTTCCGAATGAGCGGCCGCCCGGACGGCACAGAACAGCCGGCTCGGGTGAGGAGCGCCACGGAGGGTCGCCTTACCAGGCTTCCGCTCCGGAGCGGAAGCCACCGAGCTCCGCCGGGCGGTCAGGCTTCGTTCGCGTTGGCGGTGACGACACCGCCTGTCGCCCCGTCGGTGAGGCTGCTCGGATTGCACCCGAGGACCGGGACATCGCTCTTGCCGATGGACTTGAGGGAGGCCACCCGTGACTCCCTTTGAGCTGCCGAGTACTCGGAGCAGAGGCCTTGTGCATCAACGCCGAGCAGGTGCGCTTCTGCTCAACCTCCCTCATGCGGTGGCGGGCATCCAAAGCCGGATGCCGACAGCGAGTCCTGAAGGAAGGTGGCAACCTGCCGGGACCAGAGGTAGCCCACGTGGGACCCCCAATACCAGCTGATCTGTGGGCGCTCCCAATGCTCCCACAGTCGATGTGCATGTTCAGGAAACGCGAGGCGATCGCCGTGGCCTGCGAATATGAAGCGGCGATCCTGTGGCACCTTCGGCGCGAAGCTCAAGGGCGACACCACCGCGAAGACCTCTTCTGCCGGACCGCCAGTTATGTGGTGCTCGATCGATCGAGCTCGGATGTGTGCGGGGCTCTGCTCATGGAACAGGGCTGGGAAGTCCACGACCGGGATGCCGGCCACAACCGCGCCGAGCCCGTCGTCAATGCCTGCGAGGAGCGCCACGACATAGGCGCCGAGCGAGACGCCGTACAATCCGATCGTCGTCGCTCCCTGAGCTCGAATCCACGACAGCAGGCGCCGGATGTCCCAGATCGCCTGCGAGAACCCGTGCACGGTATTCATGAGGTCGAACGAGAGGAACGGTTCGCCGCTCACCCGGGTCACCTTGCGGGGTCCGTGCAGCGGGAGGACCGGCAAGGCGACGTTGACCCCGAGCGCACGGTGGAGCTTGGCGGTGTGCAGTCCCGTGAAGTCCATGAACGGGTAACCCATGGCGAAGCCATGGACGCACACGAGCCAAGGGCGGGGTCCGCCAGCGTCGTCGGGTCGGCGCACGATGGCCGCCACTGCCTCGCGGTTCGGCTCGTACCCCATCCACCGCTCGGCCCCCGGCTCGCCGGTGCGGGGCGTGAACCCGCTTTCGTAGGCGATCCGCTCGTAGCCGAGGCCCATCGCCCACCCTCGACTCGTCCGCACGTCCGCACTTGCCAGCGGCGGAGGCGTGCGATGGTAGGAGGAGGGACGAGTGGTCCAGCCACGAGACGAGAACATCTGCTTCGCGTCGGCCAGCTCGGCGCTCACACGCGCATAGTCTGCTCGTCGGGGAAACCTGCTCGGCGCCATTGCCATCGCCAAGAAGGCCTCGTCCGCGGCCACGCCGACGGCCAACCCAAGAGAATGGCGGTGGCCGCGCATATCTGCGGCCTCCATGCCGTTCACGACGGTTGTGCTCATGAATCGCAGCGTCCGTGGCACTGCGCGGGCAGCGCGAACGAGGACTCGTCGCTCCAGGAATCTCGTGATGGTCCGGTATGGCCCAGTGATTCGATCGACAAGAGACGGTGATAGAGGAGGCGCCATCTCCGGGTGCACTGAGGCTGCTGGAACAGCGTGCTGCGACGGTCCCGAACTGTCCACCGTGTGCGCGGTATACGCCACGAGCCTCCTTCGGCACTGTGGTCAGTCCAACTGACCGGGGGGATCGAGCGGTCAAGCGCATGCTACTGCGGGGTATGGGTGCCAAGAATCCCGTCCACGGAGCGCGCCCGGCCGCTATCCACCGCCAGCGTTGATCGGGAGCCTCCGCGTCGGCCGGGTGTGACGAGCGTCTCGATCGACTCCACACCGGGTATGATCCTGACTGAAATCATCCAGAGGAGTCGAGGGTCCTGGCCCATTGACGCTCCGCCAACCGACCGAGAGGCACGGTGGCAACGCCAGGTTCGATGAGGAGACCACGATGGTGTCTAAGACACTCGCGTCACTTGACGCATGGCTTGTTCTGGCCGAGGACGTGCTGGCCGAGCAGAACGCTCGCCAGGAGAAGCAACCTGACGCGAGTAGATCGCACGGGTCCGAGCAGCTCTCGTTCTTTCCGAGTGAGTCCGTATGACGGCGCGTGACACCGGTGGTCGAGCGGAACGCTCCCCGGGCAGCGAGGCTGGAAGAATCCGACGGGCATAGCCGGAGTGCGATCTGTACATCCCCGGGCACATGGTCCACTGGATCCAGGCGAGGCTGGCCTGGGAGCATCCTCGTGAATGGGGCGTGCTCGAAGAGGTGCAGGAACAGGTCATCACGGTGCGCGTCTCGGACCGGATTGCCCGGTATCGAAACCATCAGGTGGAGGCACTGCTCGACGTCGCGGAGCACGGCTCGTCGGTCCTGGTCAGCGCACGGTACGGCACGCTGAGTGTTCCTTCGGATCATGGATCGCTCTGGTGCTTCTGCATCGCCGATGCCGACGAACCGTGGAGAGCATGCAGCGTCGCGCCCGTGGGTCCCGTCTCGTATGAAGATCTCGTGGATCGATTGGAGGATCGCGGTGGTTTCAGTATCCCGGGTGCGCTCCTACCCTTGAGTGACGGCATGCCCAAGGGGGTCGACGAGGGTGCCTGCACCACGATGATCCGTCCCCGATTCTCGAGATCGCCCAGGGTCGCCCTTTTGCACGGGGCCGGTTGGCGTCCTCAGCGCGAAGGCGAAGGACGCGAGTCGACCTCGCAGGACGCCGGCCTCGGGGCTCGAGTCACTCAAGCGGGCCGGCCCCCCTCGGGCGCGTCCCGCCCGAGACAAATAGGGTCTCCGCAAGTGACCGGAAGGAGTGGGGGAAATGGCAACCGTTGAGACCGTCCGTGGTGCGATCGACACCGCCGACCTCGGGCCGACCTATATGCACGAGCACGTCTTCGTCCTCGACCCCGACGTGCAGCAGAACTACCCGGCCGAGTGGGGCAGCGAGGACGACCGCGTGGCCGACGCCGTGGGCAAGCTCAAGGCGCTCGCCGCCCAAGGGATTCGCAGCATCGCCGACCCCACCGTCGTGGGGCTGGGCCGCTACATACCCCGCATCCAGCGCGTCGCCGAGCAGGTACCGGAGCTGAACATCATTCCCGCCACCGGTTGCTACACCTACGACCAGGTGCCGTTCTTCTTCTCCTACCGGGGCCCAGCTCTGTCGGCGGCACTGGGCACGGAGGTGCCCGACCCGATGGTGGACATGTTCATCGAGGACATCACGGAGGGCATCGCGGGCACCGGGGTCAAGGCCGCCTTCCTGAAGTGCGCCATCGACCACCAGGGCATGACCGACGGGGTGGCCCGGGTCATGCGGGCCGTGGCCCGGGCCCACCGCCACACCGGAGCTCCCATCACCGTGCACTCCCATCCGGGCTCCCACACCGGCCTGGCGGTGAAGGCACTGCTGTGTGACGAGGAGGGCGTCGACCCGACTCGAGTGGTGCTAGGCCACTCCGGCGACAGCAGCGACGTCGACCATCTGAGCGCCCTGGCCGACGAGGGCTTCATCCTCGGCATGGACCGCTTCGGGCTCAACGTGGAGACGACCTTCGAGGCGCGGTCCGACACGGTGGTGGAGCTGTGCCGCCGCGGCTACGCCGATCGTATGGTGCTGGCCCACGACGCGGCCTGTTACATCGACTGGATCGACCCCAACGTGCTGGCGATGATGACCCAGTGGAACTACCTCCACATTCACGACGACGTCCTGCCGTACATCCGCGAGCAGGGCGTGACCGAGGCCCAGATCAACACCATGCTCGTGGAGACGCCACGCCGCTACTTCGAGCACAACACCGCCTACTGAACCGGAGGCCTACCGGTCCTGGGCGGGATCAGGGGCTGGCCACCGGATGAGGAGCGGGCCCGTCGGGCACGGCCTCGTCGATGGAGGGAAGCGAGCTGGCGCTCCGGTCGAGCCACTCCCGCAGCGCGGCGGTGGCCCGGACGTCGTCCTCGTTGTACTCGAGGATCCACTGGCGGGCCCGGTCGCGGACGGTCTCATCCTCATCGGATGTCGCCTCGAGATAGCGGACCATGGCCAGATCGCCGCCTACCTCGGGACCACGCCAGCTGAATCCCGCCATCGGGGCCACCTTCTTGAGGCCCATCCCCCGACCGGTGACCAGTTGCTTCTTCACGATCGGGTACAGGTCGACCCATTGGTCTGACCCGAGGAGTCCTTCGACCCTTTCCTCCATCCCGCACTGTGCCGCGACGCGACGCATCTGCCCGTTCTCGGCTCCCTGGCTGTAGCAGTAGGCGAGAAGCGAAGCGCCTCTCCTCGCTGCCTCGTTCCGGAGGTCCGTGAACCACTCCCAGAAGGCGAGGAACGCTTCGATCTCCCCTAGCGCGGTGTCGGGATTCCAGGAGACGAAGGGCACGAACTCGGACCCGACCACGCCTGCCGGACCCCGCTCGTTGAGCAGCGTGCCCCAGAGGTAGCAGCCACCCGCCACATTCTCCATGTCCACGTCGATCTCGATATCGGCTCGGGGCACGACGATCCGGTCGACGCCCCGCCGGCGGTAGGCGGGATGCGGGCCGAGCCGCGCCCGTGCGTTGTCGATGTGCGTGGGGAGATCAGTGAGCCGCGCATCGCCGAACGTGCGGGTGCGCTCGTCGATGCGGGCAACGTCCGCGGCGGTCCTGATGCTCTCGGCTTCGAGCGTCGCCACCTGCTTCGGTCGTCGGGACAGCATGTCCGCGACAGGAGTCGACGGCTGACACGTATCCGCCTTCGCCAGGAAGTGGTCGAGGTCGACCCCCGCCGCGACGAGTCGGGCGGTGGTGGAGTCCAGGGACGCCAGCTCTTGCATGGAGGTGACACCTCGGGCATGGCACTTCCGCCGTTTCACCATCGTCATCCCGGGCAGCAGGCTGAGATCGCCGGTCTCCTCCATCCGTCCGAAGCACCACTCTCGCCAGCCACACTCCGGGCAGGCGTCGACGGCGATGGGTTGGGCCAGAAGCGGTGCCGCCGGATTCGACGCGTGCACCAGAGCTGCGTCGATGACGGCGAGACGGTGGGCGAACTCGAGGTCGTAGGCCTCCATGGTGGACAACGGCTGAGGCGGTGGATCGTCGATGTACTCGGTGAGACCCCACCTGGGGACGTCGAGGTCGTGCCAGACGACCAGCTCCTCGCGTCCCACGACGCCGGCCCAGCGTCCCAGCAGTGAGGCGTGTCCGCACGCCTCGAGCATCCGCTGGTAGTGCGCGAGTTGGATGAGATCTGGCCAGCGCCACTGGGGCTCCAGCTCGGCGTCCGGGTCGGAGGGTCCGATGAAGAGCGCCTCGAGGTTCGAGGTGACGGATCCGTCCGCACCCCTCTTGATCTGCAGGGTCCCGTGATGCTTGACGTCCA
>JBEKVF010000080.1:0-8317 GCA_049514295.1 Acidimicrobiales bacterium | reverse complement strand
GTCATCAGTCACGGCTCGTCCAACGCAACGGCCATGATGAACGCCGTGCTCGTGGCGCACGAATGTGCGACGCGGGGCCTGGCGGACCATGTGGCGGCCGCCGTGCGCCCTGCCGAAAAAGCCTGAAAACACCAGCTCAGAGCATATAAACGGGCAGTTACGCCCCCACAACGCGTACACTGGTCGCCGTGCCAGCCGAAACCCACACCAATCAGGGCCCCCTCGACCGCAACGGGGTCTTCGAGCTGATCCGGGACCAGCTGGCCGACATCCTGGAGACGGACCCGTCGTCGATCACCGAGGGTGCCTCCTTCGTGGAGGACCTCGATGCCGACTCCCTGGCCCTGATTGAGCTGGTCGAAGCCCTGGAGGAGGAGCTGGGGGAGCGGACCGTCGGGTTCCGCATCGACGACGAGGATCTCGAGGACCTGCGCACGGTCCGGGACGCTGTTGACTACGTCTACGCCAAGCTCGAGGCGGGTTGACGCCGGTGCTGAGGGGGCGGCCGTACTGGCCGAGCGACTTGGCCATACCTTCGTCGACCTGAGCCTCCTTCAGCACGCCCTGGCGCACCGGAGCTGGTGCGGGGAGCAGGAGGGCGGCGCGCCGTCCAATGAGCGCCTCGAGTTCCTCGGCGACGCCGTGCTCGGTCTGATCGTGGCCGGCCACACCTACGAGCGCTTCCCCGACTTCGCCGAGGGGAAGCTGGCCAAGGTCCGCTCCGCCGTGGTCAACGCACGCGTCCTGGCCGAGGTGGCCGGGCGGCTGGGTGTGGGCGAGGTCCTCCTGCTCGGCCGCGGCGAGGAGGGCTCGGGCGGCCGCACCAAGGCCTCCATCCTGGCCGACGCCTTCGAGGCCATCCTCGGGGCCGTGTACCTCGACGCCGGCTGGGAGGCTTCCCGGCAGCTGGTGCTCCGTGAGCTGGGGGAGGCCATTGAGCGGGCAGGCGAGGAGCCCGACGACTTCGACCACAAGAGCCGGCTCCAGGAGAAGGCGGTACGCGACGGCGAGGGGACACCCCGCTATCAGGTGGTGGGGTCCGGGCCGGATCACGATCGGGCCTACGTGGCCGAGGTCTTCCTGGGCGGGACCTGCCGGGGCACCGGCGAGGGGCGCTCCAAGAAGGACGCGGAGCAGGCGGCGGCCCGGGCGGCCTGGGAGGAGCTGACCGGTGCCTGAGCTGCCCGAGGTCGAGACCCTGCGCCAGGACCTGGCGCGCGAGGTGGTCGGGCGCAAGATCAAGGCCGTCTCGGTGGCCAACGGGCGCTCGGTGCGCCGGCACGCCTCGGCCAAGCACTTCCGCGCCCTGCTGGAGGGCCGGACGATCAAGACGGTCGGGCGGCTGGGCAAGTACCTGCTGCTCACGCTTGACAGCGGCGACACCCTGGTCGTCCACCTGGGGATGAGCGGCCAGCTGCTGCGGGTGAAGTCGGCGAAGGACCCCAAGCCCAAGCACACCCATGTCGTCATCACCTTCACCCAGGGCGGTGAGCTGCGCTACGTCGACCCCCGCACGTTCGGCGAGCTGTTCGTCTCGACGCCGCCGCTCAAGGCCGACGGGACACCGCTGAGCCCGGTCTCGGGGACGGCGGGCGGCGACGGCGGAGCCATCCGCAAGGCGATCCCCGAGCTGGCGCACCTCGGTTTCGACCCAATTGAGGACCTCATGAGCTGGGACCGCTTCGGTGCGCTGCTGCACCAGCACCACGGCGGGATCAAGGCGCTCCTCATGGACCAGAGCTTCACGGCCGGCATCGGGAACCTGTACTCGGACGAGATGCTCTACCAGGCTGGCCTGCGCTACGACCGGGCCGCGGACTCGCTGTCCGCCACCGAGGTGCGGCGGCTGTACCGGGCCATCGTCGAGACATTGGCCGACGCGATTAAGCACCGGGGCTCTTCGTTGGCCGACGAGCAGTACCGCGACCTCTTCGGCGAGCTCGGCGACTTCCAGGGTTCACACCAGGTCTACGACCGCGAGGGCCAGCCCTGCCGCCGCTGCCGCAACACCATTGTCCGGGTCAAGGCCGGCGGCCGCTCGACCTTCTTCTGCGATCACTGCCAGGTTTAGGCCCCCGCACCGGGTTGGCAACCCGATAGGGTCGCCCTGAATGTTCCTGAAGTCGCTCAGCATGAAGGGCTTCAAGTCCTTCGCCGACCCGACGGTGCTGGAATTCGAGCCCGGGATCACGGTCGTGGTCGGTCCCAACGGGAGCGGCAAGTCCAACGTCGTTGATGCCGTGACGTGGGTGCTCGGCGCCCAGGGGCCGCGGTCGCTCCGTTCCGCCAAAATGGAGGACGTCATTTTCGCGGGGACCTCGTCGCGGCCCCAGCTGGGCCGGGCCGAGGTCTCGCTCACCATCGACAACTCGTCGGGCAAGCTGCCGATCGATCTGGCCGAGGTCACCATCACCCGGACGCTGTTCCGCTCGGGCGACAGCGAGTACGCCATCAACGGCGCGCCGTGCCGGTTGCTCGATATCCAGGAGCTGCTCAGCGACTCCGGCGTCGGCCGCCAGCAACACATGATCATCGGCCAGGGCCAGCTCGACACCGTGCTCAACGCGCGCCCCGAGGACCGGCGGGCGATCATCGAGGAGGCCGCGGGGGTGCTCAAGCACCGCCGCCGCCGGGAGCGGGCCGAGCGCCGGCTGGCCGCCACGGCCGAGAACCTCGAGCGGCTGGGCGACCTCGTGCGCGAGGTCCGGCGCCAGATCCGCCCCCTGGAGCGCCAGGCCGCCGCCGCCCGCTCGCACGACACGGTCGCCTCCGAGCTGCTGGCAGTGCGCCGCTGGCTGGCCGGCTCCGAGCTGGCCGACCTGACGGCCCGCCGCCGGGCTGCTGCGCAGAGCCTCATCGTGTGCCGTGACGAGGAGCGCGAGCTGCACGACGCCCTCGAGCGGCTGGACGCCGAGGCCACCTCCACCACGGCCGAGCTGTCGTCGCGCCGTGAGGAGGACCTGGCCAACGCGCTCGGCCGGGTACAGGGCCTCGTCGAGCGCGCCCGGGGCACCTCCGCCCTCCTGCGCGAGCGGGGGCGGGCCGTCGTGGCCGGCCTGGACGCGGCGGCCGATGTCGACGTTGTCTCGACGCTCGAGGCCGAGGGCGCCCGCCTGGCCAGCGAGCTGGCGGCGGCCGAGGCGGACCAGACGGCGGGCGGGGCGCCCGAGCGGGAGGAGCTCAAGGCGGCGCAGGCGGCACTGGACGAGGAGGAGGCGGCACTGCGGGAGCGTTGGTCGGCGGTCCTGGGCGAGGACGCGCCCGACGAGGCGATCGCCCGGGTCCGCGGCCGTACCGAGCTGGTGGCTCGCGCCGCCACACGGGAGCAGCAGGACATGGACGCCCTGGGCACCCGCGTCGTGGCGCTCGAGCAGCGCGCCGCGGGTGCGGCCGTGCGGGCCGACCTGCTGACGAAGGCGGCCGACGAGCTCGAGCAGGCCACGGCCGGGCTGGAGGCCGAGCTGGCCGCTCGCGCGGCGGAGCTGGAGGTGGCCGCCCGTGCCGCCGAGACGTCCCAGACGTCGGCGGACGAGGCCGAGGAGGGCCGTTACCGCACGGCGGCCCGGGCCGAGGCGCTGGAGCGGGCGTTGTCGGACCTGCAGGGCGCGGGAGGGCGCGAGCTGCTCCGCCACGTCGACGGGGTCGTGGGCTCGCTGGTCGACCTGGTCGAGATCGACGACGGGTGGGACGCCGCGTTCGAGGCTGCGGCGGGCGCCGGGGTCGCCGCCGTCGTGGTCGACGGCCGCCGCTCCGCCCAGGCGGCGCTCGCCACGCTGCGGGAGCGGGGCGTCACCGGCGCCGTGCTGGCGCCGCGGCACGCCGGGGGCACGGGTGCCGCCGCGGCGACGGCAGACTCGCTGCCGCCGGGCAGCAGCGCCGAGCCGGTGCGCGCCCACGTCCGGGCGCGCCGGGGCGGGACGGTGGCCGAGTCGGTGCTCGACACGCTTGTCGGCCGCGCCGTCCGCGTCGACGGCTGGGAGGAGGCGATCGACCTCTCGCTGGCCCGCGACGACTTGGTGGTGGTGACGCCTGAGGGCGACCGCTTCGCGGCCACCGGGTGGCGGGTGCGCTCGGGCACGGGCGTCGTCACCGCAGCTGCCGTCGAGGAGGCGCGGCGCAAGGCCGGCGAAGCCGCTGCATCCGCCGAGCTGGCGCGGGCGAACCTCACCGAGTCGCGCATCGTGCTGGCCCGCGCCCGGGACGCCCGTGCCGCGGCCGAGCGCGCCGTCGACCGGCACGGCTCGGCGTGCGAGACCGGGCGGGCCGACACGGAGCGGGCCGCCGAGGAGCAGCGCCGCCTGACCGGCGAGCTCGAGGAGGCCCGCGCCGCGGTCACCGACGCGCAGAAGCGGCTGTCCGACGTGACGGCCGAGCAGGCGCAGCTGGCCCGATCCCTCCCCGAGCTCGAGGAGGCCCTCACCGCCTGGCGTGCGCTCGTGGAGCGGCGGGCCGAGGTGACCAGGGGACGCCAGGAGCTCGAGGTGAGCGTGGCGGGCATCGCCGAGCGGCGCCGCGTGCTCGCCGAGCGGCAGGCCGAGGTGGAGCGGCGTCTGCAGGGCCATGCCGAGGAGCGGGCCACCGCGGCCACCCGGCGCCGCCGGCTGGAGTCGGAGGGCGCCGCGCTGGGCCGCTTGGAGGCGCTCGTCCAGCACGAGCACGCGCGCCTCGACGGCATCTTCGAGTCGCTGCGCCACGACTACCAGGATCAGGTGGACGCCGTCCGGGCGGGGGGCGAGAAGCTCGAGCAGTTGCGCCAGGACCGCCACACCACCGAGCAGCGCCTCGATGCGGTCCGCACCCGCACCCGCACCCTTGACCTCGAGGCCAACGAGGTCGACCTGCGGACCGAGGCCCTCGTCGAGCATGTGCAGCGCGACCTCGGCGCGGTGCCCGACGACCTGGTCGGGCTCTCAGAGCCCGAGGCGCCCGAGGGCACCACGCTGACCCAGCACGCCGAAGAGCTGGAGCGCAAGCTGGTCGCGCTCGGCCCGGTCAACCCGCTGGCGCTCGAGGAGCTCTCGACGCTGGAGGAGCGGCACAAGGAGCTCGAGGCACAGGTGGACGACGTGCGCGGGGCGCGCCGCGAGCTGCACGAGGTCGTGCGCACCCTCGACCACGAGATCATGACGTCGTTCGCGGCGGCGGCGGCCGACGTCAACGAGCACTTCTCCGCGCTGGTCGCCATGCTGTTCCCCGGCGGCACCGGGCGCCTGGTCCTGCTCGATCCCGACGACCTGCTCAACACCGGCGTCGAGATCGAGGTGCGCCCGGCCGGACGCAACGTGCGCCGGGTCTCGCTGCTCTCGGGCGGTGAGCGCTCGATGGCCGCGCTGGCCTTCCTCTTCGCCGTCTTCCGCAGCCGGCCCTCGCCCTTCTACCTGATGGACGAGGTCGAGGCCGCGCTGGACGACGTCAACCTCAGCCGCTTCCTCGCCCTGGTCCATGAATTCCGTGACGAGGCGCAGCTGCTCATCGTCAGCCACCAGAAGCGCACCATGGAGACGGGCGACGCGCTCTACGGGGTGACGATGGCCCCGGGCGGTTCCTCGCAGGTGATCAGCCAGAAGGTCGAGAAGGAGCCCTCGCCGGCATGATCGGCACGATCATCATCATCGTCATCGTGGTGGCCGTCCTGGCGGTGGTCGTCGGGGGGATCGCCGCCACCCGCTCCCGGCGGCGGTTGGGCGGTGGGACGACCGCACCGCCGTCGGCACCACCGACACCACCACCACAGGCGCCGGCGCCGCCGACGACTGCGGCTGCGGCGCCGCCGCCCGCGGCACCGCCCGAGACGGCGGCTCCTCCCGGGTCTCCCGAAGCGCCGCCCACGTACCGGAGCCGCCTGGGCGGGGTGCGCGGGCTGTTCAGCGGGGCGGTCTCCGCCCTGCGCTCCGGGCGCATCGATGCGGCGACCTGGGACTCCCTGGAGGAGGCGCTCATCCGCGCCGACGTCGGCGTCGCCACCACGACCGCGCTGCTCGATGACCTCCGGGCCAAGGTGCAGCGCAAGCAGATCAACAGCGGCGACGACCTGCTCGAGGCTCTCGGCGCGTCCATCCGCGATCTCCTCGACCATGCGGGGTCGCGGGAGTTGCGCTTCGACGGCCGAGCCGGGGAGCCCGACGTCTGGCTGTTCGTCGGGGTCAACGGGGTCGGCAAGACGACGACCATCGGCAAGCTGGCCCGGCACCAGTCGGCTGCCGGTCGTTCCGTGCTGCTGGCCGCGGGCGACACGTTCCGGGCGGCCGCCGCCGACCAGCTCGCCATGTGGGCCGAGCGCACCGGCACCGAGATCGTCCGGGGGGCCGAGGGCGCCGACCCGGGCGCGATCGTGTTCGACGCCGTGCAGCGTGCCGCCGCCCGGGGCAACGACCTCGTGCTCGCCGACACGGCCGGGCGCCTGCACACGAAGGTGAACCTCGTCGAGGAGCTCAAGAAGATCAAGCGCGTGGCCGACCGCGACCCGGGCAACGTCACCGAGGTCCTCCTCGTCCTCGATGCCACGACCGGCCAGAACGGGCTCGCGCAGGCCCGGCAGTTCGCCGACGCGGTGGATGTGACGGGGATCGTGCTCACCAAGCTCGACGGCACGGCCAAGGGCGGGATCGTCATTGCCGTCCAGCGCGAGCTCTTCGTGCCCGTCAAGCTCGTCGGCCTCGGAGAGGGACCCGACGACCTGGTCGACTTCGACCCCGACGAGTTCGTCGACGCCCTGCTCGCCGCCGACTGACCACCCCGACCCGAGAGGAGGCGCCCGTGGGCTCCCTGACCGATCAGCAGAAGAAGATCATCGCCGTCGCACTGGTGATCCACCTGATCATGGTCAAGCTGACGTGGCGTGACCTCCGCAACCGACCCGACGCCGGTGTCCGCGGCAGGAAGCGCTTCTGGCGCGTCGCCGCGACCATGAACACAACGGGCTCGGTCGCCTACTGGCTCGTCGGGCGCCGCCAGCTGCCCGAGGCCGTCGCCGACTGAGCGTCAGGACCAGCGCACCTGGACCGTGTCGAGGAACAGGCCCAGCACGTCCGTATCGCCTTCTACGACGAGCGCCTCGGGGCCGGCACGGTTCCACAGCGCCAGGTAGAGGTCGGCCGCCGACCCGCGCACCATGCAGTCGGCGCCGACCCTCACGCTCGGGACGGGGTCCGTCGTGACGCCCTCGGCCCCGATCCGCAGCAGCCAGGCCGTGTCCTCGTCCGTGCAACCCACGGCCAGGGAGGCGGGATCCTCGGCGCGTAGCTTCGTCGAGCGCCGGGGCACGAAGCACTCCAGCAGCTCGCCGACCCCGTCGGCGGCGAAGGGCGCGGCGAACGGGCTGAGGTCGACGCCGGCCGCGAGCTCGGCATCAACCCGGTGGATGGCCGTCTCGTGGGCCTGCCGGCGGGCCCACATGGAGAGCGGGGAGGGCGCGCGGAGGAACTTCCAGCACTCGAGGGCGGGAGGCGCGGCGTCCAGTGCCTCGGCCAGCGCCTCGCACCCCTGACGGAACCAGCCGACCAGATCGGCGTCGTCGGGCCACGCGCCCACCACCTCGTCGAGCCCGACGTCCCACACCTCGGTGCGCGCGTCGGCGACGTACCCGGTGGCCCAGCGGTGGACGCCGCCCATGTGCCGCACCAGGTCGCGCACGACCCATTCGGGGCACGTGGGCACCGGCGCATCGGGGCCGGCGGTCCCGGCCGCGTTCGCCATCAGCCGGCCCTCACCCCGCAGCGCGTCGATGTGGGCGGCGACGTCCATGCCTGCGGCTCAGTTGACCTTGAGCAAGTCGATGACGAAGACGAGGGTGTCGTTCGCCGCGATCCCGGGGCCCGAGGACTGATCCCCGTAGCCGAGGCTCGGCGGGATGATCAACTCGCGGCGCCCGCCCACCTTCATGCCGACGACACCCTTGTCCCAGCCCGGGATCACCTGCCCGGCGCCCAGCGTGAACGAGAAGGGCTGGCTCGTCCAGGACGACTGGACCACCTTGCCGGAAGAGTAGGTGGCCAGCACGTACTGCACGGTCACGTTGTCGCCCGCCACGGCCGTCGTCCCGGTGCCGGTGATGAGGTCGGCGCTCTGCAACGACGTCGGCGCGGTGCCCGTGGGGACCTTGACGGTCGGCGCCGCGCCGGCGGTGCCGGCGGGGGAGAGATCGGCGGTGGGGATGGGCGCGATGGCGCCGCCACCGGGGGCCGTGGTGGACGTGCCGCCCGCCGCCACCGTGGTCGTCGTGGCCGACGGGCCACTGCCCGTGTTGTACGAGGTGCTCGCCACGCCGGACGAGTTGGACGGCGAGGAACTGCAGGCGGCCAGGCCCAGCGCGCCGGCC
>JBEKVF010000079.1:0-8326 GCA_049514295.1 Acidimicrobiales bacterium | reverse complement strand
ACGACGGGACCGGAGGATATGCCGTGAATCGTCGTGTCGACGACTGGGCGGTACTGCCCCCGAAGAGAGTCGGCGTCGGAGGAGGGCGGTATGGAGTCCCGAGGCCGGTCTCTCTGGGAGATGCAGGGGCAAGTCGCACGATACAAGGGCACGCATGACTTCGGTCGGAGTAGTCGGGCTAGGGCTCATCGGGCGTGCGCTGACGCGACGGCTCGTGCAGACCGGCGATGCGCCTTTCGTGTTCGACGTGGTCTCAAAAGCGATCGACGGAGCGGTCGCCGATGGCGCGCGGGCTACGTCGTCGTCGCGCGAGCTGGCCGAGTTGTCGGACGTCGTGCTCGTGTGCGTGCAGACCGACGATCAGTGCGTCACGGCGGTGAGCGGTCCCGACGGAGTACTCGACGGTGCCCGACCGGGCGCGTGCATCGCGGTGCTGTCGACCGTGACGCCCGCGACCATCGAGGCGCTCGCTCCCCTGGCGGTTGAGCGCGGCGTCGACATCGTCGACACACCGGTCGCCGGCCGGGGAATGTTCAGCGTCGAGGAGGGAACCATGTCGGTGCTCGTCGGCGACGACGGCGAGATCGTCGAGCGACTCCGGCCCACACTGCTCCGATTCGCTTCGACAGTCGTTTCTGCCGGGCGGCTCGGGAGCGGGGACGCCCTGAAGCTCGCCCACAACATCGTTGTCTATGCCGGCTTTGCCGCGATGATCGAAGCTGTCGAGCTCGCCCGTGCCGCCGGCGTGCGCGACGGGCTCGTCGAGGACGTTGCCCAGGCCAGCGGCGCGCTGTCGGACCTGAGCACGTTTACGCTCCCGTTCTACAAGCACTTCCGGGACGACCCGCACGCGCCCGACGAGGACGAAGTCCTGCACGTGGCCGCGGCGCTGGTGGACAAGGACCTCGCCGACGCAGTCAAGCTCGGCGAAACGCACGGCTTGGTACTTCCAGTCGCACAGCTGCTCTCGCACTCCGGCACCCGAATCTTCCCTGTGGACCGTTGACGTAATCCCTCTGGTCGAGAGCTTGATCAACCAGTAGTGACTCGTGTAGCCGCGCCAGAATCCTCCATCTCGCGCTCAGCTAGACCCTGTTCGTGCCGAGAACCCCATCCGCCCAGCTCATGCGACGAATCGGTACTCGTGAACGAGGCCGCCGAGTTTGTCGCTCCGTCGTAGTTGGCCCGGATCCGGATCGCTGATTCGCAGTGGCTTCTTCCCCACGGTGCGCGGCGCCTGCTGGCCAAGGGAGCGGTGAGGGCGATGTTCGTTGTAGTGATCAACGAATTCGCTCAGGACAGTCTCGAGCTGGCGCCGATGAAAAACCAACATCGGGTCGAGGCACTCACGTCCAACGGTGCCTACGAAGCGCTCGGCGAACGCATTCGCCCGAGGGGATTGAATGGGCGTGCGGATGATCCGGACCCCCTCGGCTCGGCACACCTCATCGAGACTCGTGCTGAACTTGGTATCGCGGTCCCGGATCAAGAACTTCCTCGGGTGAGCCTGCTCAGCTCGGGCGAAGCTCAGATTGCGAGCCTGCTGAGTGGCCCACTCCCCCACCGCTTTGGCGGTGATGCCGATGAGGGAGATCCTCGGGGTATCGGTCTCGATGAAGAACACCACGTAGAGACGGCGGAGCAGCACCGTGTCGACGGTGAAGAAGTCGCAGGTCAACATGGTGGTCGCCTGGGCTCGGCCGAACTCTGCCCAAGTCGGGCCGGATCGCCAGGTGTGGGCTCGATACCAGACCGGCGAAGGATTGCCCACACGCTCGATGCTGCGAGGCGGACGCCCATCGTGGCCTGCTCGCCATGGACCCGCCGATAGCCCCAGGTCGGGTTCTCTCTTGGCGGGCGAAGGACCAATGAGACCGTGCCTCCCGCAGCGCCGGTCGTCCGGGCCATCGGTGCGAGTAGGTCCACTTGCGTCGCACCAGATCTCGATGCCATCGCAGCAGGGTCTGTGGCTGGACAAAGAGGCGTCCTCGGCGCGCAGCCGAGAGAAGCCGGCTCAGTCCGCCAAGAACCGCTCGATCCGCGGGCCACAGGGCCGGACGCGCCACCTGTCGGCGCAGGACGCCAACTTCGTGGCGGAGCATTACGACCTCGATGCCCAGGTCCTCTTGCCCACTACGTGAGAGACGGAGCAACTGGAGGAGACGGACGAAGGCAATGTAGAGGAAGGAGAGCGCCACGCTCCATCTTCGTCATCATGGCCTCGCCAACGAAAGTCCAGGTCGATGGTTCCGGATGACGTTTTCGGCACCCACAGGATCACGGCTTCCTTGGGATTCTCAGACAGGTGCACGTTACGTACCAACTACGTGGGCGCGGTCATTCGGGGCCCGATCCAACTCCTGGCTAATGAGTCCGCCTACATCGGCTGCCGCGGTCGGTCCATCAAAAGTGAAAACGGCCCAGGCGTCGGGTTCCATTGATTCTGTCTCGTTGCCGTTGAGCCCCGACCAACCATCCCCCACCTCCCTGCATCCGACGATGATCGATTGGTAATCGACTTGGAGGTACTCGGCCGTGATCCGCAGCAGCGGGTCAGCTCAACCACCTCCTTCGTGCCTACGTCGAGCACTACAACGAGGCACGGCCCCTTCGGGGAGTCGGGCTCGAGACACCACGGCCGGCTGTCCCGCGGCGATCCAGCTCACGGCATCGAACGTCGTGACGTCCTCGGCGGTCTCATCCACGAGTGCCGCCGCGCCACCTGACTTCCCCTGTTTTCGCCGGGACCATGCCGTCGCAATTCCGACATCTGATCTTCGCTTCGAATGCCAGCACCCCGGCCACACTCGCACGCGCTCGTCAGTTCCTTCCGGATCCTCCTCACGCAGCCATCTCCAACTCGGGATCGCTCCGTGCTCAGCTTCCGATGCATCGAGATCGGCGCAATGCGCGATGGAATCGACTTTTTGCACCCCACACGCCGTGATGTCACGATCGGTCCATGGTCATGCTTCAGGGGCGAACCAGCACCTTGCGCTGACCGGGGTTGGTCGACAGCGCGGCGAAGGCGTCGCCGATCTCGTCCAGCGTGACCCGGTCGGTGATGAACGGCGCCGGATCGATCAGCCCGCGCTCCAGCGCATTGAGGGCGTGGGCGAACTCGCGGCGGCGGTAGTACACAACGAAGCGCAAAGTCAGCTCCTTGAGTAGCGCCACGAGCGGCACGAAGGGGTCGGGCTTCATGCACACCCCAGCCACGACCACGGTGCCGTATGTCGCGGCGGCACTGGCACACACGTCCATCATCCCCGGGATGCCGACGCATTCGAAGACGGCATCGAAGGCGCCGGGCAAGGGCTGGGAGGTGGGATCGATGGCGTCGGTGGCGCCGAACATGCCTGCGGCCTCGCGCCGGGGCCGCGCGGGATCGGACACCACGATCTCGCCGGCCCCGAGCAGACGGGCCCAGGAGACGACGGCTAGACCCACCGGTCCGGCACCCACCACTGCCACGCGCGCTCCGGGATCGAGCCGGGCGGCGTTCACAGCGTGCAGGCCGACCGCCAGGGGCTCGACGAGCGCGGCGGTGTCGTCAGTCGGCAGATCGGGCACGGCGAAGGCCTCGCGCCCACTGACGCGGACGTACTGGGCGAAGGCGCCAGCACTCCCGCCCACGCCGATGAGGTCGGCCGCGACGCACCGCGCCACGTCGCCGATGAGGCAGGCCTGGCACCGGCCGCACCCGAACACCGGGAGCGCCGTGGCGTGCCGACCCTCCTGCCAGTCCCCGGTGAGGTCGGAACCGACAGCCACGACCTCTCCGCAGAACTCATGGCCCATGACCGTGCCGCAGGGCAGGCTGTGCACGGCCTTGAGATCGCTCCCGCAGATGCCGCAGGCGGTCACCCGGAGCACCAACTCGTCCGGTCCGGGCGCGGGATCGGGGATCTCCACGATGTCGAAATCTTGCTCGTCGTTGACGACGGCTGCTTTCATCAGACCGGTCCTCCTGTGTGCTCAGCGCTGCCGCGCCTCTTCCTCGAGTAGGTGCTTCATGGGCTTGCCACTCGCCGTCACGGGGAGCTCCGACCGGAACTCGACGTGGGTCGGCACCTTGAATGGTGCCAGCGTCATGCGCACCCACTCGCGTACCGCGTCAGCTGTCACGGTCGAGTTGGCGCGGGTGACGAGCACAGCCTTGACCTCTTGGCCCAGGACCTGGTGGTCGACGCCGATGACGGCCGCCTCCTCGATGTCCGGGTGCTCGACCAGGCGGTTCTCGATCTCGATCGGGTAGATGTTCTCGCCGGCCCGGATGATCAAGTCGCGCATGCGGCTCTCGAGGCATAGGACGCCGTCTTCGACGCGTCCGTAGTCGCCGCTGCGGTACCAACGCTCGGCATCGAGTGCAGCCGCCGTCGCCTCTTCGTCCTCCCAGTAGCCGAGGAAGATGCTGGCCCCTCGCATCTGGATCTCACCGATCTCGCCGTCGGGCATCACCTTCGTTCCGTCGATGTCGCGCACCTGCACCTCGATGCCCGGCTCGGCCGGGCCCACCGAGCCGGAATGAGCGAGCAGCAGATCGCCGACGGCCCGCGTGCCATTGCCCGTGGACTCCGTCATCCCGTAGCCGTTCGTAACCCGAACGGTTGGCAGCTTCTTGTTGATATGGCGAATGAGCTCGGCGGCGAGCATGGCACCGCCCACGCCGATAGTGCGCAACGATCCCAGGTCAAACGAGTCCAGCTCGGGATGCTCGAGCAGGCGCCGGAGCTGCGTGGGCACGCCCGACCAACTGGTGATGCCGTGCTCTTGGCTGAGGCGCAGCTGGGTGAGTTCGTCCCACCGGCCCCCCGGCGGGAACACCAGCTTCATTCCGAACATCGGGGACGTGATGAACAACGGCACGACACCGGAGATGTGAAAGAAGGGGGAGACGTGAATGGACGCGGGCTGCCGGGTCGAGACGGGTTGCTCTGGCGGGGTGAGAGCGGCGAGGGCCATGCCGAGGGCCGAGCTCAACGCCATGTGGCCGAGGTTGCGGTGCGACAGGACGGCGCCCTTCGGCCGCCCGGTGGTGCCACTAGTGAAGAGGATCATCACCGGGTCGTCCTCAGCCAGCGTGACCTCGGGCAGGGGCAGCGGGAGACCACCGGCGGCACGGCCGTCCGCCAACCTGGCGAGGAGGGTCTCGAACGGCACGGTTCGGCTCGCCCACGGGGATACCGTCCCGGCCAGCCGTGCCAGGCGCTTGGCATCTCCGGTCACGAGCTTCGGTGTCGTGAGCTCGAGCCCGTCGTCGAGCTCGGGGCCCGTCCACCAGCCGTTGAGCCCGACGATGATTGCGCCCAGGGCCGCGGTGGCGTACCCGAGTAGAGCGTACGCGGCGCAGTTGGCGCTGGCGATGGCGACTCGGTCGCCCTGCCCGATGCCGTGCTCGACGAGGACTGGGCACAGCGCGGCGACGCGGTCGCGCACCTGCGCGAACGTGAGCGACTCGCCGGTGCCCACAAATACGAGGTACGTCTGATCGCCGTAGCGCTCGGCGGCCTGTTCGAGGGTCGCCCGTAGGTGGGGCGGCCGCTGGGCGAAGACCGGCAGGCGCTGACCCAGCACGTCCTCCTCGACCAGCTCGAATGCGCTGCCGGGGCCCATGAAGCCCGACTCCCAGTCACTCGACACGGCCTCGGGCCAGTGCCACCGCAGGGTCGTACCCGGTGACCGGTCGCGCTGATTCTGCGCTGGCAACCCAGTTGTCCGGTTCATGCCTCCCCTGGAGGGATTGTCTCGTAGTAGGGCACACGGGTGTGGCCCTCGGGCACGGGCTGCAGCATCTGCTGCATCATCGGATGCACGACCTCGGGTGCAATGGCCAGGTCGAGGAGTGCCGGACCTCCTGTGGCCCGAGCCCGTCGCATGGCGGCGCCGATCTCCTCGGGATTGTCGACCCGCTCGCCGTAGAGGCCGAACGCCTCGGCGATCCGGTCGTAGCGGGTGTCGGGCAGGTCGACCACGACTCGGGTCTCCTCGCCATACAGCGCCTGCTGCCCGTGGAGCGACATGCCCCATCCCATGTTGTTGAACACGACCGTAGTGATAGGCAGCCAGTGGCGCACCATCGTGTTGAGCTCCTGCAGGTGGAAGCCGATGGCGCCGTCGCCGCTCATAAGCACGGTGCGAGCCTCGGGACGGGCGATGGCGGCACCGATGGCGAAGCCCGGGCCGACCCCGAGACCGCCCATGGCACCCAGACCGAACCATGAGGCCCGCCGGTGGCCCTTGGCGAACAGCGATACCCAGCCGGCCAGCTCGCCGCCATCGAAGATGCCGATGCAGTCCTTGTCCAGGGTTCCCGTGACCTCACGAGCCGCGATCCACGGGTGCATGCGTCCCGATGCGGTGATCGGCTCGGCGTCGGTGTAAAGCAGCGCATGCGCACCCTGGGCTGCCTTGGTGCGCGTGTTCCACTCCGACCAGTCGCCCGTGATCCCCGCGGTCGACAGTCGCCGGACGAACTCCGCCGCGTCCGAACGGATGGCCAGGTCGACCGCTCCGATCCGGCCCGGCTCGACGCCGTCGACGTCGACGTGCACAACGGTGGCCGATGCCGGAATTGACGACTCGGTCCGGCCCCCGAGCATGATGCCCCGTCGTGTGCCGACCAGCAGCACGAGGTCGGGGGCCTGGGCTAGCAAGGGCAGCGCGACCAACTCACCGGGGCCGCCGAGCAGGCACGGATGGCCGGCGGGAAGCGTGCCTGTTGACCACGAAGACGTGATGACCGGGATGTGCGTCCGGTCGAGGAAGCTGGTCAGCGCATCGGTCAAGCCCGGCGACATTGCGGCGCCGCCGCCCAGCACGATCACCGGGCGCTCCGCCGCCCCCAGCAACTCGACAGTGCGGTCGACAGCATGAGCGGATGGGCCGGGCGGCTCGGGCCTGTGGAGCGACGCGGTGCTCACCGTCTCCTCCGCCACCGGGCGGAACATGACGTCGATGGGCAGCTCGAGCACCACCGGGCCGGGCACGCCGCACGTGGCGTGGCGGATGGCCAGCGCCACCAGATCCGGCACCCGCGCGGCGGTCGTCACGCGATGGGCGAAGCGAGTGATCGGCGCCGACGCCGCCATCTGGTCGATCGCCCCCTGAAGGACGTTGAGCTCGGCCTCTCGCTGGGGTGGCGAGCTCGTGAGTACCAGCATCGGGATGCGGTCGGCGTGCGCGTTGGCGATCGAGGCGTAGATGTTGGTGAAGCCCGGTCCCGCCGTGGCGAACGCGACACCGAGTCCACCGGTCACCCGGGCGTATGCCTCGGCAGCGTTGCCGGCAGCCGCCTCGTGACGGGTGTCCACCAGCGTGATGCCCTGTTGGATCATCTCGGTCAGCATCGAGTCCAGGTGGCCGCCGTGGATCCCGAATGCGTGGCGTACGCCGGCCGCTCCGAGCGTGCGCGCGACGAGCTCGCCGCCGTTGGTCGTCATGCCGTGTGCTCCTGAGGTTCGCCGGACGCGTCCGGGGGTGGGGCGAACAAGTCGGGATAGCGGTTGAGGTGGCCGCCGCCATCGACGAGTTGCAGTGTGCCGGTGATGAAAGAAGCTTCATCCGACACCAGGAAGGCGACCACGGCGGCGATCTCGTCGGGATCCGACCACCTTCCGAGCGGCGTGTTGTCTATGAACTGGTCGATGAGACCGGGGGCCATCCATATCGGGTCGGTGAGGTTGGTCTTCACCAGTCCCGGGGCCACGGCGTTGACCCGGATCCCGATCTCGCCGAGCTCGAGCGCCGTTACCTCGGTCAGCATTTTCACGCCGCCCTTGGCCGCGCAATACGCCGCCATGCCGCGCCCTGCCTGGACGGCGTTGAGGCTGGCGGTGGCAACCATCGACCCGCCACCGCGTGCCGTGATGGCACGGCCCGCGTGCTTGTAGGTGAGAAAGACGCCGGTGAGGCAGCTATCGATGAGTCGCTGCCAGTCCGACAGCTCGAGGTCCACCACCTTGGTCGCCCATCCGGTGCCCGCGTTGGCGATGCCGATGTCGAGCCCGCCGAAACGGTCGATGGCCAGCTGCACCAGTGCCGCCTGATCGGCCTCGCTCGTGACGTCGCACCGGGAGACGGCCACCTGCTCGCTCGCCAGCGAGGCGAGCCCACCTTCGTCGATGTCGCCGGCCACCACGGACGCGCCTTCCGCCACGAAGCGCTCGACGATGGCACGGCCGATACCCGATGCACCGCCCGTAACAAGCGTAACCTTTCCCCCGAGCCGTGCCATCGCGTGCCCTATTGCCGCGCCAGCGCGAGGCCGTTCTCGCTCATAGCGAACCGGCACTCTACGTCGATGCAGTCGAAGCGCTCGAGATCC
>JBEKVF010000078.1:0-8355 GCA_049514295.1 Acidimicrobiales bacterium | reverse complement strand
AGCAGCCAGTACCCCGTCCCCTGGTTGTTGCCGATGATGGCCGAGATCTGGGTCGCCGTCGGGTCCAGCGTGAGCCCCCCGAAGGCCTGCGCGTCGCCATAGGGCAGCACGACCCCGTTGGCGGTGGCGATCAGGTAGCCCCCGCCGTCGGGTGAGGCGACCATGCCCACCACGGAGTCCGGCAGGTTCGCCGCGCCCGCCGAGCCGTAGAAGCCGGCGTCGCCGAAGGTGAAGATGCCCCCGTCGGCGGCCACGAGCCAGTACCCCTTGCCGTCGTGCGTCGGCGCCATGCCGACGATGGGCGCGTTGAGTGCGAGGCTGCCCGTGCTCCCGTAGAAGCCGGCGTCGCCGAAGGTGAAGATGCCGCCGTCGGCGGCCACGAGCCAGTACCCCTTGCCGTCGGGCGTGGAAGCCATGCCCACGATCGGCTGGTTGAGCCAGGTGGACCCCATGGAGCCGTAGAACCCGGCGTCGCCGTACGCGAAGACGCCGCCGTCGAGCGCGCCGAGCCAGTACCCCTTGCCGTCGGAGGTGGTCGCCATGGCCACGATCGGGCCGTTGAGCGGGAGGTCGCCCGCGGAGCCCTCGAACGTGGCGTCGCCGAACGCGAAGACCCCACCGTCCGCGCTGGCGAGCACGTAGCCGCCGCCGTCCGGGGTGGCGGCGCCGGAGAAGACGGGTGAGTTCAGCGGCTGGGGCATCGGCGAGTCGCCCAGGCTCTCGGTGCCGAAGCCGATCATCCCGGCGTCGTTGTACACGTGCGCCTGCTGTGCCGCGCCCGCCGGCACCGCCCGCGTCGCCGCGACGCCGGCGGCGAACAGGCCGGGAACGAGCAGCCCTGCGCACGCGATGGTCGCCACCGACGGGGCGAGCGCCGCCAGGCGCGGACGCTTCCGGCGGCGCGTGCCACCACACCCGACGGCTCCCCTCGCGCCTTCGCGTCCTCGCACTGCTCCGATTGTGCACGCTGGCGTCGTGCCGAAAGCGCGGGTGTGGTTACGAAGGTGTTACGAATCCGCCCCTCAACGAGGGTGTGGGGCCGTCGGGCCGGAGCCCGCACCGATTCGGGCCCTCGGCGCGCCGCGCGGAGGCGGAGGGGAGCCCGTTGGGCGTTCCCGACAGCCTCACGGCAGAATGGGTGGATGAGCACGGACTCCCCGACCGCAGCGCACCCCGACACCTTCGGCGCCAGGACAGACCTGGCCGTCGGCGGGCGCACCTACGAGATCTTCAACATCAAGGCCCCGTCGCTCGCCGAGCGTCACGACATCGAGCGCCTCCCCTACTCCATCAAGGTGATCCTCGAGAACCTGCTCCGCCACGAGGACAGCCCCCACGTCTCGGCCGACGACATCGTGGCCGTCGCCGCCTGGGGGGCCAACCCCGAGGGCCACGGGCAGGGCGCGGGGGATGCGGCTCACGAGATCGCCCTGACCCCCGAACGGGTCCTGATGCAGGACTTCACCGGGGTGCCCGGGGTCGTCGACCTCGCCGCCATGCGCGATGCGCTGGCGCGCCTCGGCGGCAACGCCTCGCAGGTCAACCCGCTCGTCCCCGTCGAACTCGTCATCGACCACTCGGTCATCGTCGAGCGGTCGGGCGATGCGTCGGCCTACGACCGCAACGTCTCCATTGAGTACCAGCGCAACATGGAGCGCTACCAGCTGCTGCGCTGGGCCCAGGGCGCGTTCCGCGGCTTCCGCGCCGTGCCGCCGGGGATGGGCATCTGCCACCAGGTGAACCTCGAGTACCTGTCGCGGCTGGTCTTCGCCACCGACGATGGGCGAGCCTTCTGCGACACGCTCGTAGGCACGGACTCGCACACCACCATGGTCAACGGCCTCGGGGTGCTCGGCTGGGGCGTCGGTGGGATAGAGGCCGAGGCCGCCATGCTGGGCCAGCCGCTCTCCATGCTGCTGCCGCCGGTGGTGGGGCTCCGGATCTCCGGAGAGCCCAGGGCGGGGATCACCGCGACCGACGTCGTGCTGACCGTGACCGAGCTGCTGCGTGACCACGGCGTAGTCGGCGCGTTCGTCGAGTGCTACGGCCCCGGCGTGGCCGCGCTGCCGCTCGAGACGCGGGCCACCATCGGCAACATGAGCCCCGAGTACGGCGCCACCTGCACCATGTTCCCCATCGACCAGGTCACCCTCGACTACCTGCGCTTCACCGGGCGCGATGAGGAGCACCTCGCCCTGGTGGAGGCCTACGCCAAGGCACAGGGACTCTGGCACGACCCGGGCGCCCCCGAGCCGGTGTACTCCGAGCACGCCAGCCTCGACCTCGATGACGTGGAGCCCTCGCTCGCCGGGCCGTCACGGCCCCAGGACCGGGTGGCGCTCTCCGCCGCCGCCGACTCCTTCCGGGTCGCGCTCGACCGCACACCGCGCAGCGCGCCGACCGAGCCGGCCGCGGCACCGCACCACCAGGTGACCGACGGCGACGTGGTCATCGCCGCCATCACCAGCTGCACGAACACGTCGAACCCCCAGGTGCTCGTGGGCGCGGGGCTGCTGGCCAAGAAGGCGGTCGAGCGGGGGCTGCGCTCCAAGCCGTGGGTGAAGACGTCGCTCGCACCCGGCTCCCGCGTGGTCGTCGACTACCTCGAGCGTGCCGGCCTGATCGAACCCCTACAGCAGCTGGGCTTCTACCTCGTCGGCTACGGCTGCACGACCTGCATCGGCAACTCGGGTCCGCTCCTCGACGGCGTCAGCGAGGCGGTGAGGGAGGGCGACCTGTCCGTGGCCGCCGTCCTCTCGGGCAACCGCAACTTCGAGGGGCGCATCCACCCCGACGTGCGGATGAACTACCTGGCCTCGCCCCCGCTCGTCGTGGCCTACGCGCTGGCAGGCACCATGGCCCTCGACCTCACGACGGAGCCGATCGGGTCCGACGCCGAGGGCAACCCGGTCCTCCTCTCCGACCTGTGGCCCTCCATGGAGGAGATCAGCGAGACGATCCGGAGCTCACTGACGTCGGACATGTTCCGCACGCGCTACAGCTCCGTCTTCGACGGCGACGAGTACTGGCAGCAGGTGCCGACCAGCTCGGGCGAGACGTACGCGTGGCAGGACGACTCCACCTACGTCAAGAATCCCCCGTTCTTCGAGACCATGACGATGACGCCCGCCGCGGTCACCGACATCGTGGGCGCGCGGGTGCTGGCCATGGTGGGCGACAGCGTGACCACGGACCACATCTCCCCCGCGGGCTCCATCGGGCCCACGACTCCGGCCGGCCGCTACCTGACCGAGCACGGCGTGCCGCGCGAGGACTTCAACTCCTACGGGGCGCGGCGCGGCAACCACGAGGTGATGATGCGCGGCACCTTCGCCAACGTGCGGCTGCGCAACCGCCTGGCACCGGGCACCGAGGGCGGGCTCACGCTCCACCTGCCCGAGGGCACCGAGACCTCCATTTACGAGGCGGCGATGCAGTACGCAGGCGACGGGGTGCCCCTGATCGTGCTGGCGGGCCGCGAGTACGGGACGGGGAGCAGCCGCGACTGGGCGGCCAAGGGCACGGCTCTGCTCGGCGTGCGCGCCGTGATCGCGCAGAGCTTCGAGCGCATCCACCGCTCCAACCTCATCGGCATGGGCGTCGTCCCGTTGCAGTTCTACAAGGGCGACTCGGCCGAGGGTCTAGGCCTGACCGGACACGAGCACTTCTCCATCGGCGGCCTCGACGTGCTGAACAGAGGTGAGCTCCCCAAGGAGCTGTCGGTCACGGCCACCGCAGACGACGACTCGGTCACCGAGTTCCGGGTCGTGGTCCGCATCGACACCCCGATGGAGGCGGAGTACTACCGCCACGGCGGGATCCTCCAGTACGTGCTGCGCCAGATGGCGGGGTAGCGCTCAGCCGTCGAGACCGGCCAGCACCCTCCTCGGTGCCTTGCGCCGCCATGACTCGGTGAGCAGCTCACGCAGCAGGGGCGTGGTGGCTCGGCTGAGCACCACCCTGCACCCGCGGCGCTTCGTGCCCCACCACAGCTCCTCGACCGCGCCGGGGAACTCGGCGCAGTAGGCGTCGATCTCGTCGTCGTCGAGGAAGACGTGCACGCGGCCGCCCTCGGGCGGCACGGTGGCGAAGATCTTCCCCGCCACCCGAAACGAGGTCATGTCGTGATGCGGTGCCTCGACGGCCTCCGGGAGCGCCAGGGCGAGTCGCCGGACGGTTGACGCGCTGACGCCCATCAGCCGGCGACGCCCCCGCCGGCCAGCGCGACGAAGCGGCGCACGATCCCGTCGCCGGCCCTACTCACGTGGGCGACGTCGGACGACCGCACGTAGACCCCGGCGGGGAGGTGCGGCCCCCAGTGCGCGACGAGGCTGGCCGTCACCTCCACGTGGAACTGCAGGCCGTAGGCGCGCTCGCCCACCCGGAACGCCTGGTTCTCGTAGGCGTCGTTGCGGGCCAGCCGCACGGCGCCGTCGGGCAGCGAGAAGGTGTCGCCGTGCCAGTGCACGCACGGGAGCGGCGTGGGGGCGGGCCCGAAGAGGGGGTCACCGATGGCGTCGGTCGTGAGGTGCACCTCGCCGACGCCGCATTCGGGCGCGGGACCGGGCATCACCTCGGCGCCGAGCGCGGCGGCGAGCTGCTGGGCGCCGAGGCACACGCCGAGCACAGGCACCCCGGCCGCGACCGCCGCGCGCAGCAACGCCCGCTCGTCCCCGAGCCATGGGAGATCGTCGTGCACGCCCATGGGCCCGCCCATCACGACGAGCCCCGCCATGCCCGCGACCGCCGTGGGCAGCGGAACGGCCTCGCCCTGGTCGACGCGCACGACACTGAGGCCGGCTCCCGAATCGGTGATGGCGCGCGCGACCGAGCCAGGCCCCTCGAACGCCACATGCTGAATGACCACCCAGGGATCGCCGGCGCTCATCGTGGCCTCAGGGGATGCGGGTGACCCGGAAGAGCTCGGCCGAGGCACCGTCCGGGAGCCCGGCGACCTCCGCCTGCGCCCGTGCCCCGGCGACGACCCGCTGCGCGATGGCGTCGGGGTCGGTCATTTGGCTCTTGTGGCACATGAGGGCAGCCACCTTGTGCTCGACGGTCGCTGTCGTCTCCACGGCGATGCCGGCGCCGTCACCGCCGGGGCCCATGATCCACAGCTCCTTGACGCTCCAGGGCTCGAGCCCTTCGTCGTCGAGCAGCTCGGGGTGCGCGAACGGGTTGCGGGCGTCGGGGTACACGGCGCACACGGCCGCCTCGCCGGCGGCCAGGTGATCCGGATGGCTGGCGAAGATGAAGTCCCAGTTGCGGTCGGGCGACTGGGTCAGCACGCGCTCGGGCCGGACCTGGCGGATGACCCGGCTGATGTCGCGGCGGAGTTCGGGCGTGGCCTGCACCATGCCGTCGGGATGCCCGAGGAAGCGCACGTCGCTCACGCCGACCACGGCGGCCGCGGCGCGCTGCTCGTCCTGGCGGAGCGCCGCCATGTCGGCCCGCGACATCGAACGGTCCGATCCGCCGGCGTCGCCGTCCGTGACGATGCAGTAGGTGACCTCCACGCCGGCCGACGTGAAGGCGGCGACCGTGCCCGCCGACCCGAAGTCGACGTCGTCGGGGTGAGCGGTCACGACGAGGACACGGCGAACCCCGTCCTCGGGCGACCAGGAGGGGATGGGCGCGGCCTGGCTCAGAGGACGCTCTCCTCGGCTTGCGGTGTCCAGGACGCGAGGTCGGCCAGCCGCGGGTCGTTGGAGAACATCTCGACGATGGGGATCCGCAGGCCGAGCCGGCGCTGGATCACCTCCATCTCGACCAACTGGTTCCACAGGGACAGGCTCACGACCACGCCCGCTCTGCCGGCTCGTGCGGTACGGCCGGACCGGTGCAGGTAGGCCTTGTGGTCCTCCGGCGGGTCGAAGTGGATCACGCCGTCGACCCCCTCGATGTGGAGGCCACGGGCGGCCACGTCCGTCGCGACGAGCACGGACAGCTTGCCGTTCGAGAAGTCGGCCAGCGCCCGCTCGCGGTTGGCCTGGCGCAGGTCGCCGTGGATGGCGGCCGAGCGGACACCCTCCTTGGTCAGGTTCTCCACGAGGCGGTCGGCACCCCGCTTGGTGCGCACGAAGACGAGGGACTTCTCCTGGGCCCGGCAGATAGCCGCCAGGACCTTCACCTTGTCCATCTGGTGCACCTGGAGGAAGCGATGCTCCATCAGTGTGACGGTCTGGGTGGAGGACGCGACCTCGTGGAAGACCGGATCGGTCAGGTAGCGCTTGACCAGGCGATCGACGGCGCCGTCGAGCGTGGCCGAGAACAGCAGCGTCTGGTGGGGCCGCTCCAGTCGGCGGAGCACCCACTCGACCTGGGGCATGAACCCCATGTCGGCCATGCGGTCGGCCTCGTCGAGCACCAGCGTCTCGAGCTCGTCCACCGAGACCTCGCCCCGGTCGCCGAGGTCGATCAACCGTCCCGGCGTCGCGATCACGACGTCGACCCCCTTGTGGAGCTTGGTCACCTGGCGGTCGATGTCGGCGCCGCCGTAGACGGCGACGGCGCGCAGCCCGAGCTTCTTGGCCAGCGGGGCGAGGACGTCGTACACCTGCACCGCGAGCTCACGGGTCGGGAGCAGGACGAGGGCCAGCGGCCGGGCCGGGCGGGCGGCCGTGGCGGGGCCCTGTGCGTCCCGGGTGGCCCTCGCCCGCTGCAGGAGCGGCACGCCGAAGGCGAGGGTCTTGCCAGAGCCGGTCTTGGCCTTGCCGCACACGTCGCGGCCGGCCAGCGCGTCGGCGACGGTCAGGGCCTGAATTGGAAAAGCGCTGACGATGCCTTCATCGGCCAGCGCTTGCGTGAGTTCTGGTGAGACCCCGAGGGACTCGAAGGTCCGGGTGGTCTCGTAGGTGTCGTCCCCGGAGACATCGCTGCCCCCGTTCGCGTCGGTTCCGGCATGCGCGCCGGTCAGGGCATCAACGGTCATCATTCCGCTCTCTCTGTTGTGACGGCGGGACCGTGCGCCTTCCAGAGGAGTCAGAATCGGCCCCGACTCACCAGCCCCCGCCGGTGGTCGCAGGTCTATTGTACCAGCCCAGGACGTGTCCCACGCGGAGCTCTGTGCCAAAGTGACCCGTCCCCACCGACGACCGAAGGAGAGCCAACGATGGCCAAACTCGAGCCGGGCGCGACCGCCCCCGCATTCACCCTGCCTGACCAGGACGGCAAGCCGGCCAAGCTCTCGGACTTCAAGGGCCAGCAGGTGATCGTGTACTTCTATCCGGCCGACGACACGCCCGGCTGCACCAAGGAGGCCTGCCAGTTCAACGACAACCTCCGGGCCTTCGAGAAGGCCGGGGTGGCGGTGCTCGGGATCTCGCCCGACAAGGCGGAGAAGCACGTGAAGTTCCGCACCAAGTACAAGCTCAAGTTCCCGCTCCTCACCGATGCCGACAAGAAGGTGATGGAGAAGTACGGGGCCTGGGGGGAGAAGACCATGTACGGCAAGAAGACGGTCGGCACCATCCGCTCCACCTTCCTCGTGGGGCCCAACGGGAAGGTCCAGCGGGCGTGGTACCACGTCAAGGCCGACGGCCACGCGGCCAAGGTGCTCCAGGAGATCGCCGAGGGCTGAGGCGGCCTCGTGAAAACCTGGAACGAGTTCAGCGCGCTCCGTCCCGACCTGGCCGAGCCCGGCCGGGCGTTGCTCTACCAGGTCGGGGTCGGGCTCGGTTACCTCGCCACCACGCGACCCGACGGTGCGCCGAGGGTCCACCCGATGTGCCCGGTCATGCACGACGCAGGGCTCTTCGCGTTCATCATCCCCTCCCCCAAGCAGCGCGACCTGCGGCGCGACGGCCGCTACGCGCTCCACTCGTTCCCGTGCGAGGACAACGAGGACGCCTTCTCCTTCAGCGGCATGGCACGCCTCGTGGCGCATGCCGGGCTGCGGTCGGAGCTCAGCGCCCTCTTCGTTGCGGAGCGGGCTCGGTTCGCCGTCCCCGCGCCATCGGACGAGGACGGGCTGTTCGAGTTCCTGCTCGACTCCTGCCTCCTCACCCGCACGACGGGACACGGCGATCCGGAACCCGTGCACCAGGTGTGGCGCGACGAGTGACGTGACGGCGTAGGAGGGAGTGTCGTGGGACAGGGGATCAGCGAAGTCCTGACGTTCGCCATCGGGGTGGCCATCAGCCCGGTGCCGATCATCGCCGTGATACTGATGCTCTTCTCGCAGCGGGCGAAGGTGAACGGGCCGGCGTTCCTGGTCGGGTGGGTCCTGGCGCTGGCTGCCGTGAGCACCGTCGTCTACGTGATCTCGCACGACGGCAGCGTCGCCACCAGCAGCACCGCGGCCGACTCGGTGTCGTGGGGCAAGATCGTCCTCGGCGTCGTGCTGCTCCTCTTCGC
>JBEKVF010000077.1:0-8419 GCA_049514295.1 Acidimicrobiales bacterium | reverse complement strand
CACCCCGGCCCACCTGGCACAGATGCCGTTCGCGGGCCTCGGTGGGTCGCCCGTCCCGGTGGCGGTGACGGAGCGGGCCACGAGGCTTGGCATCGCGATGTTCCGGTCGTACGGCAGCACCGAGCACCCCTCCATCACGGGGTGCCTGCTGGACGATCCCGAGGTCAAGCGCCTGACGACCGACGGGCCCCCGCTGCCGGGGGTGGAGCTGCAGCTCACCGACGACGGGGAGATCCTGAGCCGGGGTCCGGACTGCTTCCTCGGCTACACGGACGCGGAGCTCACGGCGCGCGTCTTCGATGCCGATGGGTGGTACCACACGGGCGACGTCGGGACGCTGGACGGCGACGGCTACCTCACCATCACCGACCGCATCTCCGACATCATCATCCGCGCCGGCGAGAACATCAGCGCCGCCGAGATCGAGGAGCTCATGGCGGGCATGCCCGCCGTCGCCGAGGTCTGCGTCGTCGCCGAGCCCGACGAACGCCTCGGCGAGCACGCGGCAGCCGTGCTTCGGGTCCGCGACGGCATGCCGGCTCCCACGCTCGAGGAGGTGCGCCGCCATCTGGCCGATGCCGGCCTCGCCCGTCAGAAGTGGCCCGAGTCGATTACCGAGGTCGTGGACTTCCCGCGGACGGCGTCGGGGAAGGTGCAGAAGTTCCGGCTCCGGCAGCAGCTCCGCGAGGGCGGCCTGGAGACGTCCGGCGGTGAAAACGCTATTCTTGGAAAACAGTAGTCTTCCTCTATTCACCCCGACGCGAAGGAATCCCCATGACTGTGGCGACCACGGAGAGGCTCGGCGCCACCATCGGGGTGCAGATCGTCGGTGTCGACCGCGACCGGCTGCTCGGGGACGACGCGCTCCCGGCCTGGATCCTCGAGACCCTCGAGGCCCACGGCGTCCTTGTCTTCCGTGATCTGCACATCGACGATGCGACGCAGGTGGCGTTCAGCAAGCGGTTGGGCCGCGTCGAGGTCTTCGGCAAGGGCGAGCACCCCGAGATCTTCAGGATCACGCTCGATCCGGCCAAGAATCCCATGGCCGCATACCTGCGCGGGACGTTCGACTGGCACATCGACGGGTGCACCGACGACGTGCCGATCATGGCGACGATCCTCAGTGCCCACGCGGTGGCCGAGTCGGGCGGCGAGACCGAGTTCGCCAGCACCTATACGGCGTTCGACGACCTCAGCGGCGAGGAGAAGGAACGCTGCCTGTCCCTGCGCGTCGTGCACTCCTTCGAGGCCGCGCAGAGGATGATCAACGACAACCCCTCACCCGAGGAGCTCGCGCTCTGGAGGAAACGACCGTCGAAGGAGCATCCCCTGGCCTGGACCCACATCTCGGGGCGCCGGTCCCTGGTGCTCGGCGCGACGGCCTCGCACGTGGCCGGCATGGACATGGAGGAGGGTCGGGCGCTGCTGGCGGACCTGTTGGTGCGGGCGACCGCGCCCGAGCGCGTCTACCGCCACGAGTGGGCGGTCGGGGACCTGGTCATCTGGGACAACCGCGGCGTGCTGCACCGCGCATGCCCGTACGACGCCGCGTCGCCGCGGGACATGCATCGCACGACCCTGCACGGAGAGGAGCCGATCCAGTGACCACAGAGCGAACGGCAATCGTGACCGGAGGCGGATCCGGAATCGGGCTCGCCATCGCCGAGCGACTCGCCAACGATGGCAACGCTGTCGCCATATTCGACCGCGACATCGCGGCCGCCACGGCGGCGGCGGCCAAGATCGAGGCGGCGGGCGGCACGGCCATCGGCGTCGAGGTCGACGTGACGGATCGGGCCCAGATCGATGCCGGCGTGGCCACGGTCCGCGAGCGCCTCGGCCGGCCCACCATCCTGGTCAACAGCGCGGGTCTCGACGGGTTCGACCCGTTCCTCAAGATCACCGCCGAGAAGTGGAGCCGCATCCTGGCCGTCAACCTGACCGGGACCTTCGACTGCTGCCAGGCGGTCGTGCCGGACATGATCGAGGAGAACTGGGGCCGTATCGTCAACATCTCGTCGTCGAGCGCCCACGGCGGCCAGCCGCTCATGACGCACTACGTCGCCTCCAAGGCCGGCGTCATCGGCTTCACCAAGGCGCTGGCGCTCGAGCTCGGGCCGAAGGGGATCACGGTCAACACGATCCCGCCGGGCTTCATCGACACGCCCATGCTCCGGGCATCGGAGAGCAAGGGCCGTCTGGGCCAGGGCGTCGAACATCACGCGTCGCTGACGCCGGTGCGCAGGGTCGGTCGTCCCGAGGACATCGCCGCGGCGTGTGCCTTCCTCGTCAAGGAAGAGGCGAGCTACATCACCGGCCAGGTGATCGGGGTCAACGGCGGAAGGAACACCTGACATGGCGCGCCTCACGCCTCTCCCGCCCAAGCAATGGCCCGAGGCGATGCGGGACGCCCTCGCGGCGCTCCGTCCGGCTGACGCCCGTCATCCCCGTCCAGAGACGAAGGGCCGGCCCAAGGCGCTGAACGCCCTGGGCACGCTGGCCCGGCACCCCGAGTTGACGAAGGCCTTCAACACCTTCAACGGGTACATCCTCTTCTCGTCGACGATGACGCCGCGGCAGCGTGAGCTCCTCGTCCTCCGGGTCGCCTCGGTCCGTCAGTCGGCCTACGAGTGGGAGCAGCACTGCGTGCTCGCCGCGGACGCGGGGTTGGAGGCCGACGAGGTGGCGCGGATCGCGCAAGGGCCGGACGCCCCCGGATGGTCCCCTCTGGACCGGGCCATGCTCTTCGCGGTGGACGAGCTGATCGGCAATGGGGCGATATCGGACGGGACCTGGCAGCTCCTGGCCGCCGAATTGGACGACCAGCAGCTGATGGACCTCGTCTTCACCGTGGGTGCCTACGAGGTCCTCGCCATGGCGTTCCGGTCCTTCGGGGTGGAGCTGGACGAGGACCTGCTGCGGAAATAGGGTTCTCCAAATAGAAGATCTCTGATATCATGACGTCGTCTCGGATCTGAACTGGAGGAAGGTCATGGCGCATTTCCCGAAGCCTGGCGCGGGAAGCTGGACGGAGCACTACCCCGAGCTCGGCACCGGACCGGTGTCCTACGAGGACTCGATCTCACCGGAGCACTACGAGCTCGAGCGCAAGGCCATCTTCGCCCGGACCTGGCTCAACGTCGGACGCGTCGAGCAGATCCCGCGCGCCGGCAGCTACTTCACCAAGGAGATCCACGCCGCCAGGACCTCCATCGTGGTCGTCAGGGGAAAGGACGGGGAGATCCACGCCTTCCACAACATCTGCCGTCACCGCGGGAACAAGTTGGTCTGGAACGACTATCCCGGCGAGGAGACCAAGGGCACCTGCCGACAGTTCACGTGCAAGTACCACGGGTGGCGCTACTCCACCGAGGGGGAGCTGACCTTCGTCCAACAGGAGTCCGAGTTCTTCGACCTCGACAAGTCAGATTACGGGCTCGCCGCGATCCAGGTGGAGACGTGGGAGGGGTTCATCTTCGTGAACCTGGACCCGGACAACACCACGTCGGTGCACGACTACCTCGGTGGGCTGGGTGCCGGTCTCGCCGGCTACCCGTTCGACGAGATGACGCAGGTCTACAAGTACCGCGCCAACGTCGGCAGCAACTGGAAGCTGTTCATCGACGCCTTCGCCGAGTTCTACCATGCACCGGTTCTGCACGCGAAGCAGGCCACGGCGGAGGAGTCCCGGAAGCTGTCCGGCGTCGGGTTCGAGGCGTTGGCCTACGAGCTCGACGGTCCCCACGGCATGGTGTCGTCCTGGGGCGGCATGTCCCCGCCGAAGGACCTCAACATGGTCAAGCCGATCGAGCGGGTGCTCCACAGCGGCCTCTTCGGGCCCTGGGACCGTCCCGACATCGAGGGCCTCGACACGCTGCCACCGGCGCTGAACCCGGCGCGGCACAAGGCCTGGGGCGTGGACTCGTTCGTGTTCTTCCCCAATTTCATGCTCCTCGTGTGGGCGCCCGGCTGGTACCTCACGTACCACTACTGGCCGACCTCCTACAACACGCACATCTTCGAAGGCACCCTCTACTTCGTGCCCCCGAAGAACGCGACGGAACGGCTCCGCCAGGAGCTTGCCGCGGTCACGTTCAAGGAGTACGCGCTCCAGGACGGCAACACCCTCGAGGCGACGCAGACGATGCTCGAGTCGCGGGCGGTCTCGGAGTTCCCCCTGAACGATCAGGAGATCCTGCTGCGCCACTTGCACAAGACGGCCCGCGACTACGTGGGCGAGCACCAGACGACGACGACGCCCGTCCGGATCTCGGCCGTCTCCTGAGAGAGGAATCGACTTCGAATGCCAATCTTTCCTGCCGACTTCGCCGATCTCGAGGCGTTCGCCGACTGGTCGCTCGAGACCGAGGCCGAGCGCTACGCCAAGCGGCTCTCGAGCACGATGGATGAGCACCAGGCGTTCTACGACGCCGCCTTCCCCCGTCTCGCAGACGCGATGGCCTATGTCGACCAGTTCGACCTGAGCGCGCTGCCTGCGAACGCCACGCGTCTGCTCTGGCTGTGTTACTCGCTCGTCAACGCCTCGTTCCCCGTCGAGGTGTGGCGCCAGCCGCGGGTCCCGGACAGTGGAGCCGCCAGCATGGACATGCTCGTCGAGCCGGCCGTCTGACCCACCGCGGAGTCCGTGGCACCGACCGATCGCTTAAGGCGTTGGCGCCGTCGTGGGGGACACCCTCCGGAAACCAAGTTCTTGTAAGTGAATAGTTGCTTACTTCTGGTGAGAGATCCGAGATACCCCTCACCCTGAAGTACGCTCTACCTCGTGATGGAGAACGAACTGGCGACAGAGGATTCTTCGGAAAACGACGGGTTGAGCTGGCGCGATCTGGCCGTTGCTCGGTCCCTGGACTCGGCCCGCCTCCGGGCGGAGAGCCGCGTCCAGCGCTTTCTCGACGCTGCGATCGAGCTCCTCAACGCCGGCTCGGGCAAGGACTTCACGGTCCAAGAGGTCGTCGAGCGCTCCGGGCAGTCCCTACGCAGCTTCTACCAGTACTTCAGCGGGAAGCACGAGCTCCTCCTGGCCCTGTTCGAGGAGTCGGTTCGCTCCACCGCCGACCACCTCCGTCAGGAGATCACCGGCGAGGGTGAGCCGCTCGAGCGCCTCCACCGCTTCGTGGTGGAGTACTACCGGCTGTGCAGGCCGGCGGGGGACGGGACGACGACACTGACCGTGCGGCCGATCCTCATGGCGGAGTTCGCGCAACAGCTTCTGACGACGCATCCGAAGGAGGCCGCCCGGGCGTTCGCTCCCCTCGTGGCGCTGTTCGACGAGCTGCTCGAAGAGGCGGCCACCGCAGGCGTCGTTCGTGATGACCTCCGGTCCGGACCGATCGTCGGCGTCGTGCTCGAGGTGATCATGTTCAACGCGTTCTCGGCGACGATCAGCGGTTCGTCGGTCCGGGCCGATGACGGCAGCATGGCCGAGGATCTCTGGAAGTTCGTGGTTCAGGGGATCGGGACCGGCCCTCGATCCTGATCGACACCGGCCGAGCACCCTGCCGCCCGTCCCGCGAGTTCCCCGTACTGCTAGTTGGTCGCGCCCTCCAGGTGGAACACCCGGCCACCCTTCATCACGAATCGGACGTCCTCGGTCACACCGATGTCGGTCAGGGGATCGCCCGGCACGGCGATGACGTCGGCGAGGAGCCCGGGATCGAGGCGGCCGCGGTCGTCGACGTCGATGAGCTCCGCCGCGACCGTGGTCGCGGCGCGGATGGCCCCGAGCGGGGTCATGCCCCGATCGACGAGGGCGATCAGCTCCTTGGCGTTGCGGCCGTGGGGGATCGCGGGGGCGTCCGTCCCGCAGGCGATGCGCGCCCCCTTGGCGATGGCCTTTCGTACGGTCTCCTTCGCCCGGGGGAAGACCTCGGCCGCCTTCGCCTGCAGCTCGGGCGCCGCATGGGACACGTCCATGCCGTCCGCCAGATAGGTGGTCGGCACGAGGAAGGTCCCGCGCGCAATGAAGAGATCGAGTGTCTCGTCCGTCATGAGCGACCCGTGCTCAATGCAGTCGAAGCCGGCTTCGAGGGCGGCGCGGATGCCGTCGTCGCCGTGGGCATGGGCGGCGACCTTGAGCCCAGCCCGGTGCGCCTCGTCCGCGATCACCCGTAACTCCTCGTCGGAGTACTGCTGCGCGCCGGCGGGTCCGGTATGCGACATCACGCCACCCGACGCGCAGACCTTGATCACCTGCGCGCCGTGCTTGATCTGGTAGCGGACGGCCTTGCGCACCTGGCTGACGCCGTCCGCAATTCCCTCTTCGACGGTCAGGGGCATGATGTGCGGGGCGAACGCCTGGAACATCGTCGGATCGAGGTGCCCGCCCGTCGGGCAGATGGCGTGTCCGGCCGGCACGACGCGCGGTCCGTCGATCCAGCCGAGGTCGATCGCCTTCTTCAACGCGACGTCCAGCAGAATGCCGCCGGTCTGGATGAAAAGGCCGAGGTTTCGCACCGTGGTGAAACCGGCCCGCAGGGTGCGGCGCGCATTGGCCACGGCACGCAGCGTGCGCACGGCAGGGTCGTCCTGCACCGCGGTCAGCGGGCTGCGGTGGTCGGGGCCTCCGAGCAGGAGGTTCACCTCCATGTCCATCAGCCCGGGCAGGAGAGTCAGGTCGCCGAGGTCAATGACGGTCGCATCGTCCGGGACGCTCGTGGGCGCGACCCCCAGGATCCGCTCACCGTCGATGAGGAGGCTGCCCGGCGCCACCAGCTCGCCCTTGTCGACGTCGAGCATGCGTGCGCTGCGCAGGTGGATGCGTTGCGGCGTCTGAGGACGGGGCATCATGCGTTCCTTTCGGCCGGTAGGCGTTCGAGCGAGAATGCTAGTCTCTTCTGGCTAGAGCCTGAATTACCAGGTTGGGGCAGGGGCGGTCATCGCCCCGCTGTGGGCTGATGGTTGGGGAGGTCGGAGTGACAGCTGTCATGGAGGGCGTCACAGTCCTCGAAGTGGCCGAGCACACGTTCGTGCCGGCGGCGTCGGCGCTGCTGGCCGACTGGGGCGCCACGGTGATCAAGATCGAGCCGATCGAGCGCGGGGACGCCATGCGCGGCCTCGCCGCCACCGGCGTGGTGTCGATCGGTGGCGGCGTGCACGCACTCCTGGAGCACTCCAACCGCGGAAAGCGCAGCCTGGCCCTCGACCTCACCACCCCCGAGGGGCTCGAGATCCTCTACAAGCTCGCTGCCACCGCGGACGTGTTCCTCACCAACAAGCTCCCGCGGGTGCGCAAGAAGCTCACGATCGAGCTCGACGACATCCGGGCCCACAACCCGAACATCATCTACGTCGCCGGCACCGGGCAGGGCGAGCGTGGCCCCGACGCGGACAAGGGTTCCTACGACTCGCTGGCATTCTGGTTCCGGGCCGGCGTCTCCATGGGAGTGAAGCCGGCCGACTCCGACCGGCTGCCGGGGCCGCCCGGACCCGGGTTCGGGGACTCCATCGGCGCCATGACCATCGCGGGGGGGATCATGGGGGCCCTGTTCCACCGCGAGCGGACGGGCGAGGCCACCACGGTCGACGTGTCGCTGCTCGGCACGGGGATGTGGGCCATGGGCCAGGCCTTCGCGCTCTCGCTCGTGAGCAACGTCCCCTGGCAGGGACCGCCGTCGGGCGCGCCGCGGCTGAACCCCATGGTGCGGAACTACGTCACCAAGGACGAGCGCTCGCTCTCCTTCTGCTGCCTGCAGGCCAGCCGGTACTGGGCCGAGCTCGCTGACGCCGTCGGGCGCCCGGAGCTCGGGACCGACCCGCGGTTCGCCGATCACGCGGCGCTGCTCGAGCACAGCACCGAGGCCCAGGAAGCTCTCGAGGCGGCTTTCGCGGAGCGCACCGTGGCCGAGTGGCGTGAGCGACTGGCCGACTTCACCGGCCAGTGGTGCGTCGTGCAGGACACGCTCGAGTGCGCGGTGGACCCGCAGAGCATCGCCAACGGGTACATGCAGGACTGCGAGACCGCGGCGGGGGTCCCATTCAAAATGGTCGCCGCCCCGGTGCAGTTCGGGGGGGAGCCTTCTCCCGCCGGACGCGCGCCCGAGTTCAACGAGCACGGTGACGCGATCCTCGAGGAGCTCGGGATCGACTGGGATACCATCGTGGACCTCAAAGTCCGCTCCGTCGTCGGCTAGGACACGACGTCGTTCGTCAGGAGGAGACACACATGACACTGTTCGATGCATTCCGCTACGAGGGGAAGCGGGTCCTGGTAGTCGGCGGCGCCACGGGGATGGGTGCCGCCGCCGCCGAGCTGGTGCAGGACGCCGGTGCCGAGGTCGTGGTGATGGACTACGCCGAGGTGAAGCTCCCCGGCGCAAAGGCCATCCACGTGAACCTGGCCGACAAAGACTCCATCGATGCCGCGGTGGACGAGTGCGGTGGCCCGGTGCATGCGCTGTTG
>JBEKVF010000076.1:0-8471 GCA_049514295.1 Acidimicrobiales bacterium | reverse complement strand
AACTCTTGGAGGACGACGAGACACCCACCGCCATCCAACGTGCGCTGCCGCGGCACCGGCCAGCCGGCGCGGGTGCGCAGCAGATCGGTGAGGGCGACCGCCTCACGGCGCAGCACCTGGGACTCGGGCCGGACCTCCCACTTGAGGACGAGCCGCTCCTCGCGGGGCGAGCACACCACCTCGTGCGCTCCGGTCTCACCGCCGTTCAGCCGTCTGACCAGGACATACAGATCACCCGTGGCCTCCCGCAACAACTCGACGGCGCGGGGTGCGTCGATCGAATCCACCAGGTCAGTTGATGGACCGCTCACGGCCGGTCCAATAGGGCGCCCGGAGCTCGCGCTTGAGGATCTTGCCGGACGGGTTGCGCGGCAAAGCGTCGACCTGGTCGACCGAGGTCGGGCACTTGTAGTGCGCCAGGTTCCGGCGGCAGTGGTCGATGACGGCTGCCTCGTCGATCACGACGCCGGGCGCCGGCACGACGATCGCCTTCACCGTCTCGCCCCATTTCTGGTCGGGCACGCCGATGACGGCGGCGTCGACGACGTCGGGAAGCGAGAGCAGCACGTTCTCGACCTCGGCCGGATAGATGTTCTCGCCGCCGCTCACGATCATGTCCTTGATCCGGTCATGGAGGTAGAGGTACCCCTCGGCATCGAAGTACCCGGCGTCACCGGTGCGCAGCCACCCGCCGGAGTCGATCGTCCCAGCCGTCTCGTCCGGCTTCCCCCAGTAGCCGGCCATGTTGTAGGGGGAACGGGTCCACACCTCCCCAACCTCGCCGACGTCGGCATCCTTCCCGCTATCGGGGTCGACGATCCGGAGCTCGACCGAGTCGTGCGGCTTTCCGGCGGAACGCAACAGGCCGCGCCGCGGCCCGTCGGGGTCGTGGTCCTCGAAGGGCAGCGCGGTGATGGCGCCGGTCGTCTCGGTCATCCCGTAGACCTGGCAGAAGCCGCAGCCGAAGGTCGCCATGCACTTCACGAGGACATCCTCGGAGATGGGGGACGCCCCGTAGAAGATCAGGCGCAGGCTGGAGAGATCCGTCGTGGTGAGCACGGGTGTCCCCAGCAGCAACATCAGGACGGCGGGGACCACGAACATCTCGGTGATGCGCTCGACCGCGACGAGCTCCAGCAGGACGACCGGGTCGACGTCGCGCAGGATGATGGAACGTCCCCCTCGTGACATGGCGCAGAGCGCCCAGCCGGAGCCGCCGATATGGAACAGCGGCATCGCCACCAGGCTGACCGTGTCGTCCGAGATGCTGAAGGTCTGGCCGGCCTCCGAGATCGCCGTCGACAGGTTGGCGTTGGTCAGCATGACGCCCTTGGGCAGCCCGGTGGTGCCCGAGGTGTAGAGCTGCATGCTCACCTCGTCGGGTGGCCCGACGTGGCCGGGGTCCTCCGCTGCGCATCCCTCCACCCAGGTGTCGAACGGGAGCGCACGCGGGTCGGCGCACTGCGCCGTGTCGGCGTTCCCGATGATGACGATCCGGCGCACCGCGGGCAGCCCGCTCGGCATGTCGGCGAGCGCATGGAGGTAGTCGGTGTGGATGGCCAGCACCGGGGCACCGGAATCGTCGATGATGGCTCCCATTTCCGGCGGAGCGAGCCGCCAGTTGACGGCCACGTTCACGGTGCCGATCAGCGACCCCCCGAAGAGGAAGTCGAAGTAGGCGATTCCGTTGCAGTCGAGAAAGGCGACGCGGTCCCCCACGCCGAGCCCGTCGCGCGCGGCCGCCTGCGCGACCCGGCACGCGACGTCGAATTCCTCGCTCCATGTGCGTCGCTCATTCCCGAGCACGAGCATCTCGTGGTCCGGTTGCACGCGCGACAGGTGCCTGATCAGCCCCGCCACCGTGTAGCGGTCCTGTTCGGTGACGGTGACGCTCCCTGGCACTTCTGACCTCCTCGCTGTGACGGTCTCGGACGGGACCCTACGCAGCGCCGGAGAGGCGGTGCATGGATCTCGCTGGCCACAAAACGCTCTTTCGCCGGCAGACGTTACTACTGGTCAGGAGCCTTTTTGGAGAATTAAGAGCAAACTTATGTTGATTCATTTACCCAAATACGGCCTTTTGACCTGGGACTTTGTGATTTGTATCACAAAGTATCTCGACAAAGTCCCAGCTCAAGGCGGTGTTCCGGGGTCGAACGCGGGTTTGGTTTACCTTCCTGCTAAATTGCTCAGCGCAAAATCAGTTCGGCCTTTCGGATGCATGCCGTGAGCAGACTTCCGGCTGCATACAGGAAGCAGATGGCCGATCGGATCTGTTCAGACTGACCAAGGTCTCGACGCGCCTGCCCGCAGGCGCCCCTGGAGACCACGAATCGAGGACGACACCCAGAACCAATCGAGGGCTGTACACAACCGGCCGCACACCCTGCGGCGAAAAGCCAGAACGGACGACGCCTTCCCGCTCTCCGTTCGGGGCGCGAATGCAATGGCCGGAGCCCGCCTACACCGAGCAGAGCCAGGCGCGATTTTTCGCGCCCGACGAAGGGAGGTGCCGTGCGGATCCGCATTGCACTAGCGACGGCGGTGGCCGTCATTGCCACACCAGCAGTTCTTTTCACGTTGTTCAGCAGCACCCCGGCCGCTTCGGCGCGGGTGACCCGCCATGAGGCGGTCAGCCAGCGCAGAGCGGTGAAGATCGACATGGAGCTGATGTCGTACGCCCAAGCCGAGAAGGTTGCGAAACTGGTGACCTACTCCAACGACGTGTCCGCCCAACAGCAGACCACGTACCTCAAGGACGTCGCCTTCATGACGTACCTCAAGAACGTGAACTTCACGAAGGCGGTCGCGTTGCAGAAGCAGCAGGCAGCCCAGCAAGCCGCGGCACAGCAGGCCGCAGCTGTTCAGGCGGCGGCACCAGCACCAGCACCAGCACCAGCAGTGGCACCGGCACTGGCCGCAGCTCCGGCCGCAGCTGCGGCCGCCGGATCATCGGATGCCACCAGCACGAATACGCCGGACTGGGCCTGCATCCGAGAACACGAGTCGGGAGGCAACTACGGCGACGGCAACGGCGGCGCGTACCAGTTCGAATTCGGGACATGGCAGGCGCTGACCGGGCTCCCCTCCCCCGCAGAGGACTACCCGCCGGCGGTGCAGGATGCCGCGGCCCTCAAGCTGTTCGCGGAACGTGGCTGGGAGCCCTGGACCACGCGCTACGTCTGCGGGCTGTGAGGACCGAGCCGTAGATGGGCCCCGGCGTGCCGGGACCCCGAATTGAGGACGACACCGAACAACAACTCCAAAGGGCTGTACACAACCGGCCGCACACCCTGCGGCGACCAGCCAGAACGCGCGACGCCTTCCTGCTCGCCGTTCGGGGCGCGAATGCAATGGCCGGAGCCCGCCTACACCGAGCAGAGCCAGGCGTGCGCCGAGGGCGCGCGCCCGACGAAGGGAGGTGCCGTGCGGATCCGCATTGCACTCGCGACGGCGGTGGCCGTCATTGTTGTTGCCGTTCCAGCTGTACTCATGTCGCTGTTCAGCAGCGATCCCGCCTGGGCACAGGCGACCCGCCACCAGGCGGTCAGCTCGCACCGGGGTGCCGACATGCACCATGCAGTGCGCATCAACGACACGTTGATGTCCTACTCCCAGGCGCGCAAGGTCGCCGAGATGGTGACCTACTCCAACGCAGTCCAGGCGGCCCAGCAGGCCACCGCCTTTTTCAAGGCCCTGGCCTTCTTCCAGGCGGTCGCTGCCCAGGAGCACACCATCCCGGCCGCATGGTTGGCGACGGCCATCTGCGAGGAGGGGGGTCGCAACGACCCGTACGCCGGGTACTTCGGGATCCTCGAGTGGCACCAATTCGACGGCTACCCGACCGCAGGCAGCGCGCCGCTGTCGGTGCAGCTGGCCTGGGAGGCGCGGTACGTCGGAGGACCGCCCGACGCACCGGGGCACTGCCACGGCTACTGAGGCAGCAGCAGCGGCACGAGTGGCCTGCCGTATGAGCAGACTCTGACGCCCGCCCGCTACCCCGCTTCGAAGATGGCGGTCACCTGCGCCATGTCGAAGTAGTCCCGCCATGCGGTGATCTTCCCGTCTGTGACGTGGAAGGCACCCATGACGGGCAGGGGGGCGGTCTTCCCCTTGATGGTGAACTTATCCGTCCGCTCGGTCAGCACGGTCGATCCGTCACTGGCCAGGTGGTGCACCTCGAACTCCAGGGCGTCACACATGCCGACGAACATGCCGATCACCGCCATCGTGGCCTCGATCCCCTCGGCCGGCTCCATCGGGATGTTGTGGTACACGACGTCGTCGGAGAAGAAGGCGCGCAGCACCTCGGGATCCCGCGTGCTCGCCGCGGCGCAGAATTCACGGACGACCTGTTCGGCACTGGGCATGGCTCTCCTCTGCTGGCAACCGGGCAGCACACGCTAGCGAACCATCCGTCATGATGAAGGGGTGACAGCTCCGACCAAACGGGTGGCCGTACTCGCCCCCATGCAGCCCGAGCTCAAGGCGATCATCGCGTCGTTCGGCCTGAAGCCGGCCAAAGGGGATCCGGTGTTCTCGCATACGGGCACCGCCGGTGGGTGGTCTGTGGCGTCGCTGGTGATCGGCATGGGACCGGCCCTGGCCCGCGAGGCCACCCGCAAGACACTGGCGGCGGGACCGTTCGACCACGTCATGGTGGTCGGGATTGCCGGGGGCCTCGACCCCGACCTCCCCGTCGGCTCGCTCCTCGTCCCGAGCCGGGTGCAGCTCTATCCAGACGGCCCGGAGTACCGGGCCCACCCCATTCCGCCCCGGGAGGCCTCCGGCGGCGTCATGACCACGGACGGGTTATTCGACGACGACGATGCCTGGCGGCCGATCCTCGAACGCGGGTTCGGCGCCGTCGACATGGAGGCGGCCGGGGTGGCAGAGGTCTGTGAGGGGGCCGGCGTGGCGTGGTCCGTCTACCGCGGCATCAGCGACCGTCCGGACGAACACATCGTCGATCAGGCCGTCTTCTCCTTGAGCAAGCCGGACGGCTCCGCCGACCCCCTGGCGCTGGCCAAGTACCTCGCGCGAGACCCACGGCGCGCCAAGGCGCTGGCCCACCTGAACCGCTGCATGCAGACGGCGGCCAAGGCGGCCGCCGATGCCGCCTTCGCCGACCTCGTCGGAGGCTAACCGTCGTTGGGCTCGGCGAGCCGCTCGTGGGAGTCGTCCCGGCGGGCGATCACGTGCAGGTCGATGTCGTTTTCGGACGCCATGCGGAGGATCTGCTGTATCACCGAGCCTCTGGTCATGGACTGCCAACGGGTCAGGCGTGAGGTACCCACCACGATCTGGGTGATCTGCTGGTCGACGGCCGCGGCGAAAATCGTCTTGGCGACGTCATCGCCCTCGAGTGTCTGCCATCTGCCCCCCACCGCCTTCACCAGCTCCTCCAGCTCCGCCGTGCTGGCCTGTGTTGCGTCCGCGTCTCCGGAGATCACGTGCACCGCGATGAGATCGGCCTTGACTCGGGACGCGATGCGCGCCGCCCGCCTGATCACCGATGCGTTTCCGGGTGCGCCGGTCACGGCCACCATGATCCGTTCGGTCGTCTCCCACAGCTCACCCGCCCCACCGTGCGACCGCAGGTACTCGAGGAGCTCCTCCTCGGTCTCGTCCGCCACGAAGCGCAACGAGAGCTCGCGCAGCGCCACCAAGTTCTCCGTACGGAAAAAGCCTGACAGCGCGGACGGGACCTTGTGGTCGGGGTAGATGTTGCCGTGCAGCATCCGACGCCGCAGCTGGTCGGCCGAGGAGTCGATCAACTCGATCTGATCGGCCCGGCGCACGACCCAGTCGGGCACCCGTTCCCGTACTCCAACACCCGTGATCCGCTCGACGGCATCGGCGAGGGACTCGATGTGCTGAATGTTCACCGTACTGATGACGGCGATGCCCGCATCGATGATCTCGAGCACATCCTCCCAGCGCTTCTCGTGCCGGCCGGAGCCCGGCACGTTCGTGTGAGCCAGTTCGTCGATCAGGGCCACCTCGGGCCGGCGGGCGATGACCGCGTCGACGTCCATCTCCTCCCAGGCCGAGTTGCGGTACTCCACCTGCTTGCGCGGCACGACCGGCAGATCGCGGATCTGCTCCATCGTGTAGGCCCGTTTGTGCGTCTCGACGAACCCGACCACGACGTCGGTGCCGCGCTGGAAGCGGCGCCACCCCTCGTCGAGCATGGCGCAGGTCTTGCCGACGCCGGCAGCCGCGCCGAGGTAGACGCGGAAGCGACCGGTCGGTCGCACCCCTTCGTCTTCGCCCTTTGAGCTCATCTCCACCTTTCGCCGGGCACCGTCACCGCGTCGGTACACTCGGAAGACGCTCCGAAGGACAGAAAGCTGTGACAGACGTGACGCCAGGCAAGCTGGTTACAAGGGGAACGTACCAGCACAGCCTCCTCGGGATCGTCGTCACCCTGGCCGGCTTGGTAGCCCTCCTCGCCCTGCTGCTGCCGTTCCGCGTGCACCTGAGCATCGCGATACCGGCGCTGGTGCTGGTGGTGCCCGCTGTCGTGGGCACGGTGATCAGCGGCTTCCCGGCCGGCGCCGTCGGTGCAGTCGCTGGCTTCCTCATTTACGACTGGTTCTTCCTTCCGCCGTACAACACCCTCACCGTGCGCTCGCCGCAGAACTGGATCGCACTGTTGGTCTACGTCGTGGTCGTGCTGATCGTCGCCCAGGTGGTCGCCAAGCTGCGCAGCGCGCGGGAGGAGGCACTGCGGCGGACCGAGGAGTCCGAACGGTTGTTCGAACTGTCGCAGGCCCTCATCGGCGATCTCACGCTCTCGCAGCTTCTGACGCACATCGTGGGCACCGTGCAGAGCGTCTTCACGCCGCGCTGGACGGCGCTCGTGCTGCCGGACGCCGGCGACGAGACAACGGGGCCGGGTGGGGCGCTGCGGGTGGCTGCCACGGCGGGGCAGCCCCTGACCGACGATGACGTGGCCTCCATGACGTCGGGCGGCGGTCAGGCCCGCTCCCTCGGGCTGGTCGACGACACCGGGCCGCGCCGGGTGGCGGTGGCGCTCGTGGTGAGCCTCCGTCCCGTCGGCATGCTCGTGCTCCAGGACGTGCAGCTGGCCGAGCGGGAGCGGAGCCTGCTCGGCACGTTCGCCAACCAGGCGGCGCTCGCCGTCGACCGGGCGCAGCTGCGGGAGGAGGCACTGCGGGCGCGCCTGCTCGAGGAGATCGACCGGTGGCGCCGCGCTCTCATGGGAGCGGCCTCGCACGACCTGCGGACACCGCTCGCCTCCATAAAGACAGCCGTGTCGAGCCTGCGCCAGGCCGACGCCCGCCTCGGTCCGGATGACCGTGCCGAGCTCCTGGAGCTCATTGAGCTGCAGTCGGACCGCCTGGCGCGCCTGCTGACCAACCTCCTCGACATGACCCGCATTGAGGCGGGCGCGCTCGAGCTGCGACCGACCGTCGTCGCCTTCGACGAGCTGGTCGCCGAGGCCATGGCGTCGCTGGGCGGCATCGTGGCGCCCGGCCGCATCGCGGTCGACGCACCGCAGGACCTGCCACTCCTCCATCTCGATCACGTCCTCATGAGCCAGGTCCTGGCGAACGTGCTCGAGAACGCCGAGCGGCTGTCCCCCGACGACAGCGTCATCCGTGTCGCGGCGCGGACGGCACCGGGGAGCGCGGCCACGCGGGTCGAGATCTCGGTGACCGACGACGGTCCCGGCATCGGGCGCGAGGAGCGGGAACGGGTCTTCGAGATGTTCAGCCAGAACGGCGGTGGGGGAAGAGCCGGCCTCGGCCTGGCCATCGCCAAGGCCTTCGTCGAGGCCCACGGCGGCCTCATCTGGATCGACCCCAACGTCAAACGCGGTGCCCGCGTCGTCTTCACCGTCCCGTGCGAGACGCTCGTCACGGTGCCGGTCTGAGCGGCCGACATGCCCAAGGTCCTCGTCGTCGACGACGATCCGTCGCTGCTCAAGGCCCTCCGCATCGGCCTGACCGCCCGCGGGGACGAGGTGCTCACGGCACACTCGGGGACCGAGGCCGTCAACCAGGTCGCCCTGGCCGTCCCGGACCTCGTCATCTTGGACCTCGGCCTGCCCGACGTCGACGGCCTCGAGGTCTGCCGCCGCATCCGGGAGTTCTCCGACGTCCCCATCGTGGTGCTGTCCGCCTACGGTGACGAGCGCCGCAAGGTGGAGGCGCTCGACAGCGGGGCCGACGACTTCGTGACGAAGCCCTTCGGCATGGCCGAGCTCGAAGCCCGGCTCAGGGTCGCACTCCGCCATGCCGCCGCCCGAACCGGTGAGACGCCCGACCACCCCACCAGCCTGGAGGTGGGCGAACTCCATGTCGACCTGGTCCACCACATGGCGACGCTGTCGGGTGCGCCGCTGCAGCTCACGGCGAAGGAGTTCGAGCTCCTCGCCTACCTCGCCCGCCACGCAGGCAAGGTGTGCACCCATCACATGATCCTCAAGGACGTGTGGGGAC
>JBEKVF010000075.1:0-8520 GCA_049514295.1 Acidimicrobiales bacterium | reverse complement strand
CGCTGATGAACCTGATGGCCCGCCCGTCGCGGCCCGAGTGGGACGAGACGCTGCTGCGGGGGCTGCCCTCGTGAGCGGCCTCTTCCACAGCTACGAGATGCTCCCCGACGCCGACGACGGGTTCCGCCGCGACGCCGCGCTGGCCCACGTCAAGGAGATCCTCCTGATGCACGGGGCCACCGAGGAGGAGATCGACCGCGCCGTGGTCGACGGCGTGATCGACCTCTTCGTGGCGGAGCGCATGCTTGTCCCATCCCGCCGCCGCTACTCGCGACCCGAGGTGGCCGAGCTCACGGGTGTCGACCTCGACAAGCTCGAGCGGTTCTGGCGGGCCCTCGGCTTCGTCGGCGTGGACGACGAAGACCGCGCCTTCACCGACCTCGATCTCGAGGCTGTCCGCATCTTCCAGGGCATGCAGGCGCTCGGCGCCACGGAGACCGACACGGCGCTGCAGATGGCGCGCGTCATCGGCTCCTCCATGGCTCGCATCGCCGAAGCGGAGCTCGTGCCCGGCAACATGATCAGCGCGGAAGTGGATCCCGTGATGTCCGCCGAGGCCTTCGCCAGTATCGCCGACGAGACCATCCCCGCCATGGCCAAGCTCCTCGAGTTCGTGTGGCGGCGCCAGGTGGCGGCCGGTATCCAGCGCAGCATGATGCTGCGCAGCCACGGTCTCGCGCCTGGCCAGAGCCCGATCCTGGCCGTGGGTTTCGCCGACATGGTCGGGTTCACCCTGCTCAGCCAGCACCTGAGCGACGACGAGCTCGCCGCCGTGGTGCGGCGCTTCGAGGAGATCTCCCACGACATCGTCACGGCCGCCCGGGGCCGGGTGGTCAAGATGATCGGCGACGAGGTCATGTTCGTGGTCGACCACGTCACCGACGCGGCGCGCATCGGCCTGGACCTGGCCGATGCCTACGCCGACGACGACCTCCTGTCCGACGTGCGGGTCGGGCTGGCCTGCGGCCCGGTCCTGCTGCGCGACGGGGACTACTTCGGGCCCACCGTGAACCTGGCCCACAGGATCGTCAACATCGGCAACCCGGGGACGGTCCTCATGTCGGACGAGTTCCACACCGCGCTGTTGGAGGAGGCACCCGACGAGTTCACTGCGCAGCCGCTCCGGCCGCGGCTGCTCAAGGACCTCGGCCGCGTGCAGCTGTGGTGGTGCGGCCGGCCCGGTCAGGAGGCCGACGGCACCGGTGCCGCCGCCGACCGCCGCCGCAACGTGCGCTGGGAGCGCCTCTCCGAGGTCCTGAGGGATCTCGAGGAGCTGCGCGGCGTCGGCGAGCGCCTGCTCACCGCCAACCGGGGCGCCGGCTCAGTCGTCGCGCAGCCTGGCGGTGGCGATGCCGAAGGCACGTAGCTCGAACGAGCCCTCGAACGGCTCGAGCGGGTAGCCGCGCAGGTCGACCAGCCAGCCCGAGCGCCCGGGGAACGAGACCAACGCGGCCTGCGCGGTCGGGTTGAAGACCCGCGCTTCGAGCACTCCCGCGACCCGGTGGAGCGCGCTCACCTCGGCGCCGTGGACGGCCAGCTCGCTCCCCGACGCCGGGCGTGTGCCGCCGCCGAGGCTCGAGACGGTCTCGAGCGGGAGGAGCACGTCGTCGGCCAGCCCGTACGGGTCGTCGCAGTCGAGGGCGAGCGCGTAGCGCAGGATGACCCGCTTCCCGCGCATCTGCAGTCCCTCCACGGCCGTGAGAGGGCCCGCCGGGAAGGGCCGGTACGCCATCCCGAGGCGGGACAGCATGCCGGTCGAGCGCAGGACGGTGAGCGCCAGGGTCCGGGCGGCGTCGCCGTCGATGTCGACGAGCTCGTACTCGCACACGCCCTCATGGGCCACGGTCAGGCGACCGGCCGTCACGAAGCGGTTGGAGGGTGCCGTCGGGAGCCCGAACTCGTCGGCCCTGCCCTCGGCGGTCAGCCCGCGGGTGACGATGGTGAAGGGGCTCTCGGCGTGGGACTGGCGCGCCGGCTCGGGCAGGGGGAGGTGGACGCGCAGCCGGTGGTCCCCGCTCGGGTTGACGAAGGACGTCGCGACCCGAACCACCGGGTCGTCCGCCCGCAGCTCCACGTCGGTGTCGACGGCGACCCGGTGCTCTCCCACCCGCTCCTGCGACGAGCCGTCGACGTGGTCCGGCCACACGTAGGTGGCGGTGATGCGGGCCCGGGCGCGCACGGGCCCGCGCTCGTCGACCCGTACGGTGACCGACTCCGGCGTGTCGACGACCGAGTCCCGCTGCGGCGGCGAGTAGTTGTACGAGTCGCCCAGGTCACCGTCGTCGACCAGACGGCCGTACCCGGCGACGCCGTCGAGGGCGAAGGTCCCGCTCACCGCGTCGACCTCCACCCGCACCAGCCCGTTGGCGAGCACGACCGAACCCTCGGGCTCGGTCACCTCGACGGGGTGCTCCAGCCCGACCGCCTCGAAGGCGCACCACCCGTACCCCGGCACCTCGCCGGTGCGGGCGACGATCTTCCTCGTCGACGGCTGCTCCATGGCGACGCGCACCATGACGTCGGGGTTCGCCCCGAGCCTGGTGTAGAGGTCCTGCTTGGCCTCCGCGATGGGGACGTTCAGCCTCTCCTCGGTGCCGACGGCGAGCGTGACGTCGATGCCCTCGTCGGTGTCCTCGATCCTGATCTCCTGCACCCAGGCGTCTTCGCTGATCTTGGGCCCCTGCAGCATGCCGAGCACCGTGCGCACCGTGTTGGCGTCGAGCACCATCGATCCGGGCAGGCCCGAGCGCTCGGAGAGCACCTGGACCTGTGCCGGCGCCGGGCTGTCGGCCGGGACGATCAGCTCGACGACTCCCGACCGGGCTCGGGGCGACGCGTTGAGTACCGAGATGCCCGGCTCGGCCAGCGAGAGGGCGAAGGCCCTGACCGACCGGTTGGCCAGCCCGGACGCGATGGCCCGGGCTTCGGCGTAGCGGTGCAGCACGGCGTCGACCACGTCGTCCACCGAGCAGGCGCAGATGGAGTCGTGCGCGGAGTTGCGCACCATCTCCCGCCAGGCCACCTCCAGCAGGCGGGAGGGGTACGCCTCCGGCGGCTGGAACAGTGCGGCCAGCGGCTCGGCCCGTCGCTCCAGCTCGCGCTCGGCCAGTGCGCCCTGGCGCTTCACGTCGACGCGGTTCGAGGTGACGCCCATGAGCATGTTGGCCCGGAAGCCGGAGCGCAACTCGCCCTGGACGAGCGTCAGGCCCTCGGTGGTCCCGCCGGAGAGGTAGTCGGGGAGTGAGGTGACCTCGAAGTGGAAGTCGTCCTGGAGGTCGTTGGCCTCGGCGACGACGCGCCCCAGCTGCGGCTGGGGCATCAGGTGGTCCGACCCGTTCATGCAGAGCAGGTCACCGGCGATGAGGTCCCCGACCTCGTCGATGTGGTCGGCCGTCCGGCGGACGAGCGCCTTGGCGTCGTCGGGGAGCGCGGCGCCGTTGCTGTACCCGACGGGCAGGTACTCGGCCCGCACGGCCGATCCGTCCGGTGCCTCCCACACGAATGCGTTCCGGGTCACCTGTGACGGAACGCCCCGCCACACGACGGCGTCGCTGAAGCCGGCGAGGCGGAGGATCTGGGGCATCTGGGCGATGTGTCCGAACATGTCGGGCAGGTAACCGACGTCCATGACGCCCCCGAACGCGGCGCCGCGCTCCACGCCCATCTGCAGGTTGCGCACGATGGTCTCGCCCGAGGCGAGGAACTCGTCCATGAGGATGTACCACGGGCCCATGCTCAGCCGGCCGGCGGCGGCCAGCGCCCGTAGCCGCTCCTCGGCCTCGGGCCGTACCTCGAGGTAGTCGTCGACCACGGCCATCTGCCCGTCGAGCATGAAGTGGGGGTAGCTGGCGTCCTGCTCGAGGAGGGGGAGCAGCGTGTCGATGAGCTCGACGAGGGCAAGGCGGAAGTCCTGGTAGGACTTGTACCATTCCCGGTCCCAATGCGTGTGCGGAACGATGGCAATCCGGCGAGCGGTCATGACCGCCAGACTATGACCTGCGGTCGCCAGCGGTGAGGGCGTCGGTGTCCCCGGGGCGCTGGCCCTCCCGGAATTCCCTGGCGCCCGGACGGACCCTGCCCGAGGTGTGGCAGGGGCTCTGGGCGGCCCGACCCGGCTCGCCCGTGCTGGTCGACGGGTGGGGGAGCGAACGGGCCGTCGACGGCGCAGGCCTCGACCGGCGCACCGCGCTGATGGCCGTCGTCCTCGCCTCGCACGGCGTCGGCCCGGGCGACCGGGTCCTGTGGCAGGCGCGCGCGACCCTCGAGTCCGTCGAGGCCCTTCTCGCGGTGCTGCGCGCCGGCGCCGTCCTCGTGCCCGTGAGCCCGTCGGCCCGATCCCCCGAGGTGGCCCACGTCGTGGGCGACGCCAGGCCGGTGCTCGCCCTCTGCGACCGGCCGGAAACCGGTGACCTCTTCGGTCCGGGTGTCACCGTGCTGAGCGTCGACCGGCTGGCCATGGAGGCCGAGCGCACGCAGCCCGGCGCCGACCGCGAGCTGCAGCCGGGCGCCGACGCCCTCATCGTCTACACGTCGGGCACCACCGGGAAGCCCAAGGGTGCGGTCCACACGCACGCGTCCCTCCTGGCGGGCATCTCGTCGCTGCACACGGCGTGGGCGTGGGGGCCAGAGGACCGCCTGGTCCTGAGCCTGCCGCTGTTCCACGTCCACGGGCTGTGCGCTGGGCTGTTCGGGACCCTGGCCGCCGGCGCGTCCGCCGTGGTGTTCGACCGCTTCGACCCTGCCGCGGTCGTGGAGGCCGCGCCGGGCGGCACCATGTTCTTCGGCGTCCCGACGATGTATCACCGGCTCGCCGCGTCGGGCCGAGTGCGTGAGCTCGCCGGGCTGCGCCTGTGCGTCTCGGGCTCGGCGCCCCTCGCGGCCGACCTGTGGCACCGGCTGGCCGGCGAGGGCGTGGCGGTCCTGGAGCGCTACGGCATGACCGAGACGCTGCTGACCCTGTCCAACCCGCTCGAGGGCGAACGCAGGCCTGGCTCGGTCGGGCTACCGCTGCCGGGCGTGGAGGCCGCCGTGGAGGACGTCGACGAGCAGGGGGTGGGTGAGCTGGTCGTGCGCGGCCCGTCGCTGTGCCGCGGCTACTGGGGCCGCGGCGCGCCCGCACCCGGCGAGTGGTTCGCCACGGGCGACCTCGTGTCGGTGGCCGACGACGGGTACGTCAGCGTCCGGGGCCGCCGGACGGAGCTGATCATCTCGGGCGGCCACAACGTGTACCCCGCCGAGGTCGAGGCCGTCCTCGCCCGCCATCCCGGGGTGGCCGAGGTGGCCGTGGTCGGAGTGCCCTCGGCGGAATGGGGCGAGACCGTGGTGGCCTATGTCGTGGGCGATCCCGACCTGGCCTCCCTCGACGAGCTGGCGGCGGACGAGCTGGCCCCGTTCAAGCGCCCGCGCGAGGTGCGCCTCGTCGACGCACTGCCGCGCAACGCGCTGGGCAAGGTCGTGCGGGGCGAGCTGCGCTGAGGGTGGCGCAGGTGGGGGGCCGGCCGGAGCCGAGGCCGCGATGCCGGCCCGCCCCTGCGGTAGCGTGATCGCATGGCGACGTTCCTCATGCTTTCCACGGTGGGGCCCGACGGGGCGGCGACGCTGACCGAGAACCCCGACCGCCTCAAGGCCGTCAACGCCGAGGTGGAGGCGATGGGCGTGCGCGTGGTCGCTCAATGGGCGTTGCTGGGGCAGTACGACTTCTGCACCGTCCTCGACGCCCCCGACGAGACGACCATGGCACGGGTGGCGTTGGTCCTGGGCTCCCGGGGGACTCTCAAGACGCTCACGCTCTCGGCCATACCGATCGACGACTACATAGAGGGCGTGCTGAAGGCCGGAAAGGCCTGACGCCTCAGTGCCACCAGAAGCCCTGGCGCGTCCGCTCCCGGCGGACGTCGTCCCGGGAGAAGAGCTCGCCCAGCGTGCTCCCGTCCGACAGGCGGCGGATGCGGTACCCCTCTGCGGTCGCCTCGGCGACCTCGAAGCCACGCACCCACGTGCCCTGGTACCGGTTGCGCACGTCGACCTTCGTCCCCGGGAACAGCGGCGACCGTGCGTTCGGATCAGGTGCATCCCCCCCGTCGTCAATCACGCCCCCATGGTATGAGGTGCGCCCGACGGTGATCCGATGACCGTCTGCACACCCGACCTCAAGGAGGAGCGGCGCCTGCGCGCCCAGGGGTACGAGTGCGTGGCGGGCCTCGACGAAGTCGGGCGCGGCGCCTGGGCCGGCCCGGTCACCGTCGGCGTCGCCGTCGTGCGCCCCCGCGTGACGCGGCGGTCGATGCCGCCCTGGCTCCGGGACTCCAAGATGCTGAGCGAGGCCCGCCGTGAGGAGATCTTCGAGGCCGTCGGCGCGTGGTGCCAGGCCTGGGCGGTCGGGCACGCCTCACCCGCCGAGTGCGACGAGTGGGGGATGACCGAGGCCCTGCGGGTGGCGGCGCGCCGGGCGCTCGCCGGGCTGGGGCAGACGCCCGAGGCCCTCCTTGTCGACGGCCCTGTCAACCTGCTGCGCCATCCCGACGACCCCTTCGCAGGTGAGGTTCGGCCCATTGTCGACGGGGACGCGAAATGCGCGTCGGTGGCGGCGGCATCCGTCCTGGCCAAGGTGGTCCGGGACCGGCTGATGCGCCGGGAAGCGGACCACTACCCGGCCTACGACTTCGAGCGGAACAAGGGCTACCCCTCGCCGGCCCACCAGACCGCGCTGCGCGGATACGGGCCGTCGGCGATCCACCGCCGCAGCTGGGCCTTCGTCCGAGACCTCCCGTGGTGCGGGCAGGCCTGGAGGGGGACTCGCTCAGACGACCGTGGTCACCTCGGCGAAGTGGCAGGCGACGGGGTGACCCTGACCCCGGTCGATGAGCGCGGGCTCCTCCGTGGCGCAGATCTCCTGGGCCTTCCAGCAGCGGGTGCGGAAGCGGCAGCCCGAGGGCGGTGACTGGGGGCTGGGCACGTCGCCCTCGAGCACGATGTGCTTACGGGCCCGCTCAGCCCTGGGGTCCGGGATGGGAACGGCGGAGAGGAGCGCCTGGGTGTAGGGGTGGGCGGGGCGCTCGTAGACGTTCTTGCGGTCGCCGATCTCGACGATCTTGCCCAGGTACATGACGGCCACCCGGTCGGAGATGTGCCGGACCACGGACAGGTCGTGGGCGATGAAGAGGAACGCCACGCCCAGCTCCTTTTGCAGGTCGTCGAGCAGGTTGACCACACCCGCCTGGATCGAGACGTCGAGCGCCGACACGGGCTCGTCCAGCACCAGCAGCTTGGGCTGCAGCACCAGGGCCCTGGCGATGCCGATGCGCTGGCGCTGTCCACCGGAGAACTCGTTGGGGTAGCGGTTGGCGTGGTAGGGCTCGAGCCCGACCAGCTTGAGCATTTCCGCCACCCGGCGCTGCACCGCAGCCCGGTCGCGGATGCCGTGGATGTAGAGCGGCTCCGCGATGGCCTCACCGACGGGGAGCCGCGGGTCCAGCGACCCGAACGGGTCCTGGAAGACGACCTGGATGTGCCGCCGCATGCGCCGCATGTCCCCCGAGTCGAGTTCTGTCAGCTCCTCCCCGTCGAACTTCACCGAGCCAGACGTCGGCGTGATCAGCTGCAGCACCGAGCGGCCCGTGGTCGACTTGCCGCACCCCGACTCGCCCACGAGGCCGAGCGTCTCGCCGGGGGCGATGCTGAAGGAGACGCCGCAGACCGCGTGCACGACACCGACCCGGTGCCGCACGAACGTGCCGCCCCGCAGAGGGAAGTGCTTCACGAGGTCCGTGACCTCGAGGAGCGGGGGCGACGATGCCGGCGTGGTCGCGGTCGTGCCGACCTCGGAGACGGTCATGCCACGACGTCGTCCACGACGCCGTCGGAGAAGACCCCGCCGTGGTTTCCGCGCCCCACTTCCTCGGCGAAGTGGCAGGCCGCCTGGTGGCCGCCCGGCTCTGAGGTGACCGACGGCACGACCACGAGCCCGGGCTCAGTGGTCGCGCAGATCTCGGCCGCCAGCGGGCAGCGGGGGGCGAAGGGGCAACCGGTGCGGTCGCCGAGCATGGAGGGAGGCGACCCGGGGATCTGGCGCAGGCGCTCGGTGCCGTCACTGTCGAGACGGGGGAGCGAGCCCAGCAGGCCCAGCGTGTAGGGCATGGACGGCTTGTAGAAGATGTCCTCGGCCGTTCCGGTTTCCACGGGCCGGCCGGCGTACATGACGAGGACGCGGTCGGCCAGCCCGGCGATGACACCGAGGTCGTGGGTGATGAGGAGGAGCGCCGCCCCCGTCTCCGTGAGGGCCGTCTTCAACGAGGCGAGCACCTGGGCCTGCACGGTCACGTCGAGTGCGGTGGTCGGCTCGTCCGCCAGGATCACCTCGGGGTCGTTGGCCATCGCGATGGCGATGACCGCCCGCTGGCGCATGCCGCCGGAGAACTCGTGCGGGTAGTTGTCGACGCGCTCCGCGGGGTTCGGGATGCCGACCTTCGCCAGGAGCTCAATGGCGCGCTCCTTCGCGGCGTCCTTCGAGATGTCCTGGTG
>JBEKVF010000074.1:0-8545 GCA_049514295.1 Acidimicrobiales bacterium | reverse complement strand
GGTTGTCGAGGTTCGTCTCGCCGCCACGGGTCCAGTGGAGGACGTGGTGGATGTCCGTGAATTCGGTGAAGCTGCATCCCGGGAACCGGCACCCCTTGTCCCGGCGGGCTATCTCCACCCGCTGAGCCACGGTCGGATCACGTCGAGCACGACCCTGGTCGAGGATGGAACCGTTCGGAGCCTCCACGGAGAGCACCACGTTGGCGTCGCACGCCAACCGGCGAGCGACCTCGGCTGACACCGGCCCGACGTCCTGGATCTCCGCCACGCCCGGCGCTCCGGAGCACCCCATCAACAGTTCGAGGGGCGCGTGCACCACGACTCGGGGCCGGACGGCACGGCGACGCCCCGACGCCGGCTCGCTCCCCAGCTTGAACAGGTGCATCAACGCGTCGTAGAGGCGCTGGTCGTACGGCACATAGCCGACGGATCCCGACTCCACCGGATCCACCGACCCGAGAGACCCCCGACCGGCCCGCTCACTCTCTCGCTTGTCGGCCGACACCCGCCCCACGAGCGCCGACTTGGCCGCCGCATAGTCGTCCTTCGTGAAGGCGACCCACACCGACCGCCGAGTGTCGTTGAAGCGCAGCGTGCGGCGCTCGAACTCCCGGGCCGCCGGCGCATCGCCCGCCGAGCCCATGTCTTCCCCTTGTCCCCCGCCGACGCCCCCGCCGCCGCCTTCCTCGTCGCCCCCGCCCCGCACCGGACAAGCCGCCTCCTGCTCCTGCGCTCGATGCCACGCCACCAGCTCACGCGCCTGGCGCACACTCCAGTCGGCCGAGGCCTCACGCAACGCAGCGTCGGTCGACGCCGTCGCCACCTCCGCCAGTGGCTCCACCAGGTCCAGCGACAACTCCCCCGATGCCAGCCCCGAGGCCAGGCAGGGCAACGACTCGAGATTGGCCGCCGAACGGACCCACTGCCGGGCCGTCGATGTGCTGACCCCGCACTGCCCGGTCACCCATGCGACCATCGATACGGCACCGTCCCCACGCCACCCCTCCGCCCGATCGAACTCAACGATGTCGGCCAGCTGCTCACGGTGGAGCGCCGAGATCCGCCCGGACCGCTGCACGATCCGCCCGGCCAACTCCTGCGAACGGGCGTCGCCACCGAAATCCCGACACGGGGGCCGCCGGCGCAACCGACGCTGCTCCGCGGGCGGACCTTGATCCCTCACCGAGTGTGAACGGTCGTGCACGCACTCCTCGGCGCGCGCCACGAGACACATCGATCAGGTCAGCCCGCCCCGCCTCTCCAACCGACCCGGACCCGGGGCCGGACCCCGGACTCCGACCGACGAGAATCCCGAGCCCGATCCGAATCGAATCAGCTCGGCCCCCGACGCCGAGGCTCGGCCCGGCGCTCGCAACTGGTGCCGTCAGCCGGAAACGAGGTTGGCGAGCTCCGGTTCGTCACCGGGCACAGTCACCACCGTCAGCGCGTCATGGATGCGCAGCCACTCGAGGTTGCGTGCGTGCACGTCCACCGTGCCATCGAAGCGGTTCAGGACGACGGCCACCGGTGCGCCCGACTCGCCCAGCGCGCCCACGGTGAGCCGCACCGAATTGATGGTCCCGAGTCCGGCGTCGGCCACCAGCACGACGAGGTCGGGAGCGAGAGCCTGACACAGGTCCAGACAGTCTCCGTCGGCGGCCAACGGCGAACGCACACCGCCCGCCGTCTCGACCAGGCCCACATCGACAGGCGCTGCCGGCCAGCGCAGCTCATCCACGAGGTCGGCGATCCCGAAGACCGGGCGCCCCAGCGCGGCCGCCGCCATCGGGGGCGCCATCGGTATCTCGTACCAACGTTGAGAGGAGCAGACGACCTCGGGTGACTCGCCGCTCGCCGCTCCGAGAACGGAGGCATCGCGAGCCGTGGGGTCATCGGACGGATCGAACGACTGCGCCGGCTTGCGCGCGGCCACGATCAGACCCGTCGCACGGAGGCCCGAGAGGAGGCGGGCGGCGACCCATGTCTTGCCGACGTCCGTGCCGGTACCAACCACGGCCACCAGCCGGCGGGGTCGCACACCGGCCTCTGGCACGCCGGTCGCTGGCACGCCGGTCTGTGGCACACCAAGCTCAGGCACGCCGGTCAGAGGGCGGCGGGAGCGGGGCGCGGCAGGCGGAGCAGCGCATGCAGCAACCGGTCCACGTCCTCGTCGCGGTGCGCGGCGGACAGGGTGACCCGCAGGCGGCTCGTCCCGACCGGCACCGTGGGCGGGCGGATGGCCGGCACCCACAGTCCCTCGTCGAGCAACGCGGCGGACGCATCGAGCGCTGCCTGCTCGGCCCCGAGGACGACCGGGATGATCGGGCTCGGATGGCCCGGCGGTGCGATGCCGGCCTCCACGACACGGTCGATCAGTGACGCGAGGCGGCCGGTCAGGGCAGAGCCCTCGGAGGAGCGGAGGACGCGCAGCGCGGCCAGCGCGGCCGCGGCGTCGGCCGGCGTCGGCGCGGTCGAGAAGATGTAGGGACGGGCGCGGTTGACGAGGAGGTCGATCACGTCACGTGACGCCGCCACGAAGCCGCCCAGCGAGCCCAGCGTCTTCGACAGCGTGCCGACCCGCACGACCGTTCCTGCGCCGGCCTGGGCGGTGGCGGGCGGCGGGAGGTCGGGGCCCAGGACGGCGTGGGCCTCATCGAGGACGAGCAGCGCCCCGTGCCGCCCGCACAGGTCGAGCAGCTCGTCGACCGGGGCCACGTCCCCATCCATGGAGAAGACCGAGTCCGTGACGACGATCGTCGGCGCGGCGGCGGCACCGGACCCGGACCCGGACCCGGCCGACAGCAGCTCATTCAGGTGGCCCATGTCGCGGTGGCGGTACACGACGAGCGCCGAGCGGGAAAGCCGGCAGCCATCGATGATGCTGGCGTGGTTCAGCTCGTCCGAGAGCACACGGACGCCCGATCCACCGAGCACGCACAGCACGCCGAGGTTGGCGGCGAAACCGGTCGGAAAGGTCACGGCAGCCTCGGTCCCCTTCCACTCCGCCAGCGCCCGCTCCAGCTCGCTGTGGATGGGGCGACTGCCGGTCACCAGCCGGGATGCGCCCGACCCCGCCCCCCAGCGGTCCAGCGCCTCGTGCGCCGCCACCACCACCGCCGGGTGCGCGCTCAGGCCAAGATAGTCGTTGGACGCGAACGACACCACGGCGCTGCCCTGGAGTACGCCCGCCGGCCCGAGGGCGTCGAACTCCCGAGGCGCGCGCCAGCGATCCTCCTCGACCACCGTGGCGAGTTGGGCTCGGATCCGTGCCTCCCACGGGCTCCCGCTCATACGCCGGATACGCCGGATACGCCGGATACGCCGGTGACCTCGTCGAGCGCCCCATCCAGAGCACCGACCATCCGGACGACCTCGTCCTCGGTGATGGTCAGCGGCGGCATCAGCACCACTACGTCGCCGAGCGGACGCAGCAGCACGCCTCTCGATACGGCTCCGGCGCACACCCGCCGCCCCCAACGCGATCCCGGCTCGGGCGGGTCCAGCTCGACCCCGACCATCAGCCCGCGCTGGCGGATGTCGCGCACGGCCGCCCGACCGGCGACCCTTTCATTGAGGAGGATCGCCAGCTGCACGGCCCGGGCGCGCACGTTGGCGAGCACGTCCCACGACTCGACGAGGCGCAGGTGCTCGAGCGCGACGGCGGCGGCGAGCGCGTTCCCACCGTAGGAGTGCCCGTGGTAGAAGGTCGACGGCCCGAGGTCGGCGCCGAGGAACGCGCCGAACACGTCGCCCGACGCCACCGTGGCCGACATCGCCAGGTACCCGCCGGTGATCCCCTTGCCCAGGCAGAGCAGGTCGGGCCGCAGCCCGCACTGCTCGGACGCGAACAGCGTCCCCGTCCGCCCGAACCCCGTCGCCACCTCGTCACAGATCATGAGGACGCCGGCCTGGCGGCACGCCTCGCCGACCTGCCGCACATCGGACGCGGAGGCGCACAGCATCCCCGACGCACCCTGCACGAGCGGCTCGAGCACGACGGCCGCCAGCTCCGACACGTGCGCATCGATCGCGGCGCACGCCTTGGCCGCCCATCCCGGGTCGGCGTAGCCCGGCGTGCGGATCACCGGGAAGCACAGGGGTTCGAACACCGCGCTGAACACACCGCCGTCGCCGAGCGAGAGCGAGCCGATGGTGTCACCGTGGTAGGCGTCGCCGAGGGCGAGGAACCGCGACCGGCCCTCGACCCCCTTGTTGACCCAGTACTGGAACGCGATCTTGAGCGCCTGCTCGACCGCCACCGCGCCGTCGGCCGCGAAGAGGAAGTGCGGGTCGTCGACCGGGACGACCCGGGCCAGCGCCTCGGCCAGCTCGACCACGACCGTGTTGCCGTTGCCGAGCATCGTCGAGTGGGCGACCTTGGCGGCCTGGGCCGTGAGCGCTGCGTCCAGCTCGGGGACGCAGTGGCCGAGCGTGTTCACCCAGAGTGACGAGATCGCATCGAGGTAGCGCCGCCCGTCGGCGTCGATCAGCTCCCGGCCCTCGGCCCGATCGATCACCAGGGGCGCGTTGTCGACGTAGGCCCCCATCTGGGTGAACCCGTGCCAGACCACGGCCGCATCCCGCTCGACCCAGCTCCCCGCTGGCTGGCTTTGTGGACTGGTGCCGCTCGGATCGGTGCCGCTCACCCCACGATTCTGGACGCCGCCGGACCGGTGGGTCCAACGCGCGAGAATGGGCCATGGACCTGATCGGCGTCGTCGACACGATGTTCGCCCGCTACGACATGGGCGCCGAGGCGGTCGACGAGCTGTCCGAGTGCCCCGGCTACGGGACCCGCTTCACCGTCGTCCGCCGCACAGTCCCCGGCTTCAAGGACCTGGCCGTGGCGGCCAAGAAGCTCATCGAGGAGGAGGGCTGCCGGATCGTCGTGGCCCTCGGCATGCCCGGCAAGGAGCAGGTCGACAAGGTCTGCGCCCACGAGGCGTCCACCGGGATCATGACGGCCCAGCTCATGACGAACACCCCCATCCTCGAGGTCTTCGTCCACGAGGACGAGTCCGACGACCCGGCGGCGCTGGCCATGGTGTTCAAGAACCGCTCGCGGGACCATGCCCGCAACGCCTATCTCATGCTCTACGAGCCCGAGCAGCTCACCGCCCGGGCCGGCCAGGGCATCCGCCAGGGCTTCGCCCACGCCGGGCCGCTCGAGTTCTGATCAGGGATCTCGCGGGAGACCAAGCACCTTTTCGGCCACGATGTTGCGCTGCACCTCGGCGGTGCCGCCGCCCACCGTCAGCGCGGGCGAGAAGAGGAAGCCGCGCGACCAGGTCGTGTCGCCGAGGGTGGCGCCGGTGGGCCCCCAGCCGCCGACGGGCCCCGAGCCCGACAGCATGGCGTGCGCCCCCGCCAGGTCGCGGGCGATGCCCATGATGTGCTGCCCGTGGGCGTCGGCGATGGCCTTGCGGACCGAGGCCTCGGCGCCCGGGGCCCTGCCGGCGAGGACGGCCGACACCATCCGGAGGCGTAGGACGCGGAGGATCTGGCTCTCGATGTAGACGTCGACCAGGCGGTCCCGGGTCGTCGGGTCCGGGGCGCCGCCGGCGCTGCGGACGAGGTCGACCAGGTCGTCGGCCGTGGGGCCCATCCCCCACAGCGCGCCCTCGCCCGAGAGCGACACACGCTCGTTGCCCAGCGTCACCTTGGCCAGTTCCCAGCCGCCGTGCTCGGGCCCGACCAGGTGGTCGGCCGGGATGCGCACGTCGGTGAAGAAGACCTCGTTGAAGGCGTGCTCCCCCGTCATGTCGATGAGGGGCCGGATCTCGATGCCGGGCGCATCCATGGGGCAGGCGAAGTAGCTGATGCCCATGTGCTTCGTGGCGTTCGGGTCGGTGCGGGCCAGGAGGATCCCCCACCGGGCGACATGGGCGTAGCTGGTCCACACCTTCTGCCCGTTGACCACGTAGTGGTCGCCGTCGCGCTCCGCCCGGGTGGTGAGCGAGGCCAGGTCCGAGCCGGCGCCCGGCTCGGAGAACAGCTGGCACCAGAACTCCTCGCCGCTCAGCAGCGGCCAGAGCCAGCGGTCCTTCTGCTCCTCGGTGCCGGCGTACATGAGGGTCGGCCCCGCCCATCCGATGCCGATCGGGTTGATCGGGCGTCCCACGCCCGCCCGCCGGAGTTCCTCGTCGATCATGAGCTGGGTCAGCGGGTCGGCGTCGAGCCCGTAGGGCGGCGCCCAGTGGGGCACGACGTAGCCGGCCTCGGCGAGCTGGCGGCCGGTCGGGTGCGGGTGCTCGGCGAGCCAATCCCTGACCTGCCGCCGCCGGGGGTCGTCGTCACCCGGCAGGCCGAGGTCCACGCGGGCAGCGTAGGCTCATCGTCTCGCTTCACGCATCTCGGCGCGGGCGGGGGGATCGACGGGGGTCGATGGTCGAGTGGGCGGCGGAATGGAGTGACGGATGACTGACTGGAATTACGCAGACGTCTGGGAGGCCGTGGCCGACGCCCAGCCCGAGGCCGTGGCCATCACCCAGGGGAGCCGCAACCTCACCTGGCGCGAGTTCGACCACGGGGCGGACGGCGTCGCGCAGTTCCTGCTCGACCTCGGGGTCGCGCACCAGGACAAGGTGGCGGTCTACCTCTACAACTCGCCCGAGTACATCCAGGCCACCTTCGCCGCCATGAAGGTCGGCCTGGTCCCCGTCAACACCAACTACCGCTACGGCGACGACGAGCTCAGCTACCTGTGGGAGAACGCCGACGCCGTGGCGGTCGTGTTCCACGGCAGCTTCGCCGACCGGATAGAGGGGATCCTGGAGCGGGTGCCCTCCGTGTTGGGCTGGCTGTGGGTCGACGACGGCTCGGGCCCGTGCCCCGACTGGGCCACCCCGTACGAGGACGCCGTGAAGTTGGCCATCGGCCGGGCGCGCGCGCCGTGGGGCCGCAGCGGCGACGACCTCTACATGCTCTACACCGGCGGCACGACGGGGATGCCCAAGGGCGTCATGTGGCGCCAGGACGACCTCTTCGCTCGGCTCATCGACGGCGGCGTGCGCCACTACGACGTCGACGGCGGGCTGGACGGCGTGCGCGCCGCGCTGGCGACGGGCCCGACCGGGGTGACGCTGATGCCGGCCTGCCCGCTCATGCACGGGACGGGCGGCTTCACCGCGAACACCACCCTGACCGAGGGCGGGCGGGTCTGCCTGCTCGAGAGCCGCAAGTACGACCCCGTCGAGATGCTCGACACGATTCAGCGCGAGAAGGTCAACGGCCTCGTGATCGTGGGTGACCCCTTCTCGCGCCCGCTCCTGGCCGCGCTCGACGAGAACCCGGGGAAGTGGGACCTGAGCTCGCTCATGATGATCATCTCCTCGGGGGCGATGTGGAGCGAGCCCGTCAAGGAGCGCCTGCTCGCCCACCACGCCGCCATGATCCTGGCCGACGCGTTCAGCTCGTCGGAGGCCCTCGGCATGGGCATGTCCGTCTCGGGCGGCGGCGCGGCGGCCAAGACGGCGTCGTTCACGCTGGGGCCCGACGTCAAGGTGCTGACCGAGGACGGCCGTGAGGTGGCGGCGGGGTCCGACGAGGTGGGCGTGCTGGCGCTCGGCGGGCGCAACCCGCTCGGCTATTACAAGGACGAGGAGAAGTCGGACCGCACCTTCAAGGTGATCGACGGCGTGCGCTACTCCATCCCCGGCGACTACGCCCAGGTGGACGCCGACGGCACCATCCACCTGCTGGGCCGGGGGTCGGTCTGCATCAACTCGGGGGGCGAGAAGATCTTCCCCGAGGAAGTGGAGGAGGCGCTCAAGACGCACGAGGCCGTGCACGACGCCGTGGTCGTCGGCGTGCCCCACCCGACCTACGGCGAGCAGATCGTGGCGGTCGTCGAGCCGGTCGAAGGCGCTGCGGCGCCGAGCGAGGCCGAGCTGATCGGGCACGTGAAGGAGCGCCTGGCCCACTACAAGGCGCCCCGGCGCGTGCGGTGCGTCTCGTCGATCGGGCGAGCGCCCAACGGCAAGGTCGACTACAAGCGCCACCGGGCCGAGGCCATGGAGGACATCGGGGCCGTCGCCGACTGAGCGGGCGGGCCCGTCCGAGCTGAGCTCCGCGGTCCAGATCCGGGCCGGGCACCAGCGGACGGAGCAAGACTGAGCCGATGTTCATCGCCCCGGTCGACGCCACCCTCGGTGAGGCGGAATGGCGCCCCTTCCTCGAGGCCCATCCCTTCGGGCACCTCGTCGCCCCGGGCGGCACTGCCCGCGACGTGCCCGTCGTCGTGCCGACGCAGTTCGTGCTCGCCGGCGACACGGTCTGGCTGCATCTCGTGCGCACCAACCCCGTGTTCGGCGCGCTGGCCGAGAACCCGCGGGTGCTGCTCAGCGTGGCCGACGACTGGGCCTTCATCCCCTCGTCGTGGAAGGCCACCGGCGCGGAGGACCCCGCGCTCGGCATCCCGACGACGTACTACGGCGCCGTGCAGCTCGTCGGCACCGCGACGGTGCACGACGAGCGGACAGCACCGGGGAGCGTCGCTGCAATCCTGCGTCGCCAGCTGGCTGCCTTCCAGCCGGACGTCGACGTG
>JBEKVF010000073.1:0-8566 GCA_049514295.1 Acidimicrobiales bacterium | reverse complement strand
CAAGCGGCTCGTGAGCCGATCGGGGCTGCCGCGCATCAGGCTTCACGATTATGCCGACGTTCGCGTTATGCCGATGTTTCCAAGTACACCCAGTTCCCCGGTGGTGAGCGCCCGGAAATTGTCGGCATAACGACGCCGGGCGCCAGCGGCGATCCTTGTCTCCCTCTTCGAGAAGGAGGCAACGATGCCAAGGGCAACAAGCAGACTGAGCAGGGTTGTGGTGAGGGGGCCGTTGGCCCCGTTCGTGGAGGCGTATCGCCTGGAGCTCCGCCGGCGTGGTTACACGCCACGATCGGCGGTGAACGAGCTGCGGCAGGTGGCTCGCCTCAGTAGCTGGCTCGAGGATCGGGAACTCGGCACCGAGCGGCTCGATCGTGAGCGGGTCGAGGAATTCTTCGCTTTCCAGCGAGCCGGAGGCAGGCACCGCGCCCAGTGGTCACGACCCGGACTGTGGTGCTTGCTCGACGTGCTGGAGGAGCTTGGCGCGCTCGAGCACGAGGAGCAGGCACCAGCTCTCTCGCTGACCGAGACGCTGCTCTGTTCCTTCGAGCGCTATCTCCTGATCGAGCGTGCGCTCGCGTCCGGCACCGTGCGCGGCTACGTCGACCACGCCCGACAGTTCCTCGACGGACTGCCGCCGGGGACCACCCTCGGGGAGGTGATGGCGCCCGACGTGACTGCGGCCCTACGCCGCGTCGCCGACGCGGTGTCGGTCGCCACAGCCCAGAACTTCCGGGCAGGGCTGCGTGCCTTTCTCCGGTTCTGCTTTACCGAGGGGATCGTCGCCGTTGACCTATCCGGTGCAGCCCTCGCGGTGACCGGGAGACGACGGGTGTCCCTGCCCCGAGGGATCGAGCCCGCTCAGGCTCGCGCGCTGCTTTCATCCTGCGATCGAAGAACGGCGCTCGGGCGACGGGACCACGCGATGCTGGTCGTGCTGCTTCGCCTCGGTCTTCGGGCCGGCGAGGTGGCACGGCTCCGTCTCGACGACCTCGACTGGCGCTCGGGCGAGCTCGTCGTCCGCGGCAAGGGCTCGCGCCTCGACCGGCTGCCCATGCCCGTCGAGGTGGGCGGTGCGATCACCGCCTATCTGCGACGCGGACGACCGAGAAGTGGTCGGCGGGAGTTGTTCTTGCGGGCGAGAGCGCCGTTCGAGCCGATCGCGACCGGCACCGTTGGCTCGACCGTGCGTCGGGCGTGCCGGCGCGCCGGAATCGCCGAGGTCGGCCCACACCGGCTACGCCACACGGTTGCCTGCGAGATGGTGCGCGCCGAGGTCCCCCTCGTCGAGATCGCACAGGTGCTCCGGCACAAGAGCCTGCAGTCGAGCGCGATCTACGCCCGGGTGGACCTCGACACCCTGCGGGGGCTCGCCGCACCGTGGCCGGGAGGTGCAAGATGAGCGCCCTGGGCCGACACGTCGAGGAGTACCTGGCGTTGCGGCGCTCGTTCGGCTTCAAGCTCGAACGCGAAGAGCAGCTGCTCGCACAGTTCGTCACCTACACCGAAACCGTCGGCGAAGAGCACCTCACAAGCGAGCTCGCCATCGCCTGGGCGAAGCTGCCGGTCGCGGCCTCCCCCAACCAGTGGGCCAAGCGTCTCGGCGTCGTGCGCCGCTTCGCCGTCTATCTGGCGACGATCGACCTTGCCACCGAGGTGCCACCGTCAGGGATCTTCCCGACGAACCGGCGACGACCACCCCCTTACCTGTTCTCCGAACGCGACGTCGAGCGGGTGCTCGCAGCCGCGCGAGGGCTGGCCTCGCCGCTTCGCGCGGCGACCCACGAGGCGCTCTTCGGGCTGTTGGCGGCATCGGGTATGCGCATCGGTGAGGCGATCGGACTCGCCCGCGGCGACGTCGACCTTGAGTCCGGCGTCATCACCATCCGCCACGCGAAGTTCGACCGCACGCGGCTCGTGCCGCTGCACGAGAGCACCACCGCAGCGCTCTCCTTCTATAGAGCGACACGTGACCGACTATGCCCACGGCCGCGTACTGACGTCTTCTTCTGCTCGAGCGTCGGCACGGCGCTTGATCGTTCCGGTGTCGACAAGACCTTCCGAGAGATCACGACGGCGCTCGGACTTCGCACCGCGACGACACGTCCGCGTGTGCACGATCTCCGGCACGGTTTTGCCGTCCGCACGCTCGTCAACTGGCAGCGGCAAGGAGTGAGCATCGACCGCCACCTCATGACGCTCTCTGGCTATCTCGGCCACGTGGCGCCCTCGGATACCTACTGGTATCTGTCGGCCGTCCCCGAGCTGATGGGGCTCGCCGCCAATCGGCTCGAGGCGCGCTTTGGGAACCAGCGATGAGCGCGCTCGCTCCGTCGCTCGAGGCGTTCTTCACCGATCGGCTGGTCGGACAGCGAGCGGCGAGCCAGAACACGATCGGCGCCTATGCGCTCACTTTCCGATTGCTGCTCGGGTTCGCGTCAGCTCGCAATGGCACCCCGCCGAACAGGATCGACATCGGCGAGCTCGACGCGCCGCTCGTTGCGGCGTTCCTCGAGTATCTCGAGAGCGAACGGGGAAACACTGCAGCGACGCGCAACACGCGCCTTGCGGCGATTCACTCGCTCTTTTCCTACCTGGCGTTGCACCATCCCGAGCACGCCGGCTCGATCGGGCGCGTCCTTGCGATCCCGAGCAAGCGGACCGAGGTCAATCTCGTCACTTACCTCGACGAAGACGAGGTGAGCGCCCTGCTCAACGTCTGCGATCAGCGGCGTTGGACCGGCCGGCGCGATCACGCGATGTTCGTCCTCACGATCCAGACGGGGCTTCGGATCTCCGAGCTCGGCGGGCTCAGTTGTGCGGACGTGACCCTTGGCCGCGGTGCCAACGTGCACACCTTGGGCAAGGGAAGGAAGGAGCGACGCACCCCGCTCGTCCCGAGCACAGTCGAGGTCCTTAAAGCCTTCCTCACCGAGCGGGATGGAGCGCCGAGCGACCCACTCTTTGCGACGAGCACGGGAAGGCGTCTCAGCCGAGACGCTGTGGAGCATCGGCTCGCCCACCACGTCGCGCTGGCGGAGGCGATCTGCCCGTCGATCAGAACGAAGCGGATCACCATGCACACGCTCCGGCACACCGCGGCGATGCGCCTTTTGCTCGCAGGAAACGACGTTACGGTGATCGCGCTCTGGCTCGGCCACGAGCAGCTCGCCACGACGAATATTTATCTGCACGCCGACATGAGCCATAAGCAAGAAGCGATCGACCGCGTCATTCCGCTTGCCGCGAAGCCGGGTCGCTACCGACCGCCGGACTCGCTGATCGCGTTCTTGGAGGCGCTCTGATCTGATTATGCCGACAATTTCCGGGCGCTCACCACCGGGGAACTGGGTGTACTTGGAAACATCGGCATAACGCGAACGTCGGCATAATCGTGGTTAAGCCGACGTCGGCTTAATCACGACCTTCGTCACACGCATGCCACGTTGCTCCTCAAGGCCGGGGTGCCGATCTAGGTCGTGAGCGAGCGGCTGGGCCACTCAACACCTGGTTTCACGATGGCGACCTACCAGCACGTGCTGCCGGGCATGCAGGCAGAGGCCGCGAGGACCTTTGCCGCCCTGCTCGATCGACCTACGTCTCCTCCGGGCTAACAGTCGGGCTCGAACGTTCCCCCGATTCCCCCCGGTGGAACACCCGGTAGAACGCGGCGACGAGGCGCTACACGTGACGGTTACGAGTCTCTGAACAGGCTCTCTTGGTGGCGGGGGGAGGATTTGAACCTCCGACCTTCGGGTTATGAGGCTCCGAGAGGTACTTCGTGATGCGCTGGCAGCGCACGCTGTTGCCCGCCTCGTCGAGGCGTGGGGAGTAGATCCCCACGCCCCCTTGCCCGGGGACACGGTCACCAGTCCCCCGCTGACCCCGCTCTTCCCGGGCAGGCCCACGTCGTAGAGCCAGTCGCCGGAGCGCTCGTAGGGCCCCGGGGCCGTCATCCATGGGCGGAACGGCTATGTCCCCGTCCGCACGTCCGTCACGTCGTCCTGGGTGATCGGCGGGAGCTCGGCGATGCCGTTCAGGAGTTGGCGCTCCCAGACCTTGCTGAGCTTGTCCAGCAGAGGTGAGTGGCTCTCGATGCGGAACTCGCTGATCGTGCGGGTGTCGTTGAGGTAGATCCCGACGTCGTAGGGCGGCCCGACGGAGAGGTTCGCGCTCGCCGTGCTCATCATGGAGCCCAAGGCGATCTTGGCGGCGGTGACGAGGTCGACATCGGCCTGGATGGCGAGCTCCAGCATGAACTTGCCGTACTTGCTCTCCCCGATCTGGAGGAACGGACGCTCGTCGGAGGCGCGGATGTAGTTGCCTTCCGGGTAGACGAGGAGGATGTCGGGCGGCTCCGAGCCGACATGGCCTCCGAGGATGAACGTGGCCGTGCCGTCGGCCCCGACCTCCCCGAGCGCTTCCCGGTGCGCGCTCGCGACCTCGTGGCTCAGGCGACCCAGGTACAGCGCCGCCTCGAAGAGATGGCCCACGGTCGCCAGGCTCTCGGCTGCATCATCCGCGGCGAGGTCGCGCCTGATGCGGTCCAGGACCTCCTGGGTCGTCGCCAGGCTCCCGGCCGACTCGATCACGAAGAGGCGATCGGGGGTGGGCGCGAGGACGTGCATCTTGCGGTACGTGCCGACGTCGTCGACGCCCGCGTTGGTGCGGGTGTCGGCCAGGAAGACCAATCCCTCGTGGAGGCGCAGCGCCAGGCAGTAGGTCAACGGCTCGTCCTCGTCTCGCTCGGCCCGGATCGGGGTGCACTCGACTGCGCTCCGGGAACCTACCGCGCTCCGCGCTCCCCCCATGCTGGAGCGCCCGGTCGCCGGCGGGTGCGGGCGCCACCCGCTGTCGTACCCTGCTCCGGCTCAGGTCCGCCGGTGCGTGTCTGTGCCTATGATCACTGACACACGTTCTAGAAATTGCCTCAAGAGGGCAGGCAATCCGGCGGCGGGAGGCGACCGCCGGGTTGCCCGAAAGGGGGGCCCATGGGTCTCGACGAGATCGATCTCATTGACGGGCGCAACTTCGTGGCGGGGGTGCCCCACCACTGGTTCGCCGAGCTCCGGCGGGAGGCACCCGCCTACTGGCACCCCGAGGAGGCGGCACCCCGGGGCGGTTTCTGGGCCATCACCCGCTACGACGACTGCGTGCAGGTCAACCGGGACTGGGAGCACTACTCCTCGGCCCGCCGTGGCTCTCTCTTCCACGAGATGGACGACGACCAGCTCGCCCAGCAGCAGCTGATGATGGTCAACATGGACCCGACCATGCACACGCGCTACCGCCGCCTGGTCAACAAGGGCTTCACCCCCAAGATGGTCCGCGACCTGGAGCAGCAGATCGTCGGGTACGCCGACGGCATCATCGACTCGGTGTGCGAGCGCGGCACGGCCGACTTCGTCGAGGAGATCTCAGCCGAGCTCCCGCTGCTCGTCATCGCCGAGTTGCTCGGCGTGCCCCAAGAGGACCGCCGGATGGTCTTCGACTGGTCCAACCGCATGATCGGCTCCGAGGACCCCGAATACCAGATCCCCGACACCGATCCGGGCGAGGCCGCCATGCAGGTGTACAGCTATGCCGAGGAACTGGCCGCCAACCGGCGCCTCCAGCCCCGGCAGGACCTCATCTCGGTCCTGCTCGACGCCGAGGTGGAGGGCGAGAAGCTGAACGAGCTCGAGCTCGACCTCTTCTTCCTCCTCCTCATCGTGGCGGGCAACGAGACGACCCGGAACCTGATGTCGGGCGCCATGGCCGCCTTCTTCGACCATCCCGACCAGTGGGAGCTCCTCCGCCAGGACCGCTCCCTGCTCCCGGGCGCGGTGGAGGAGATGCTGCGCTACGTGACACCGGTCATGCACTTCCGCCGGACGGCCACGGCCGACCTCGAGCTGCACGGCCAGCAGATCAAGGAGGGCGACAAGATCGTCTTCTGGCACACGTCGGCCAACCGCGACGAGGCGGCCTTCGAGAACCCCGACACCTTCGACGTCACCCGCTCCCCCAACAACCACATCGCCTTCGGCGGCGGCGGCCCGCACTTCTGCCTCGGGGCGAACCTGGCCCGCATGGAGATCATGGTGATGTTCGACCGGCTGCTCGACCGCATACCCGACATCCGGCTCGACGGCGAGGTCCAGCGCCTGCAGTCGAACTTCATCAACGGGACCAAGCACATCCCGGTCGCGTTCGCACCGTCCGCCCCCGTCGGGGCGGCGCCGCTCCCCGCCCGGGCCCGCTGAGGTCACGGCCGTGACCGAGCACGCAGTGCGCTTCCACCAAGCCGTCTCCTTCCTTCCGACGCGCCAGATCGTCCCCCTCGCCAAGGCGTGCGACGAGCTGGGCTACGGCGGCATGTACGTCTCCGACCACCTGTTCAACCCGCGCCATCTGGAGTCGCGCTACACCTACTCGGCGCGCGAGGACGGCGCGCCGAGCTGGGGCGCCGAGACGCCGTGGCCCGACCCGATGTGCGTGATTTCGGCGCTGGCGGGCGCGACCGAGAACCTGCTCTTTACGACCGGCGTCTACATCGCGCCGGTGCGCGACCTGATGACGGTGGCCAAGTCGGTGGGGACGACGGCCGTCCTGTCGGACAACCGCCTGCGGCTCGGCGTCGGAGTGGGCTGGTGCAAGGAGGAGTTCGACCAGACCGGGCAGGACTTCTCCAGCCGGGGCAAGCGCCTCGACGAGATGATCACCGCCCTGCGCGCGCTCTGGGGCGGCGGCTGGGTCGAGTTCCACGGGGACTACTACGACGTCCCGGAGTGCCAGATGGAGCCCGTCCCCACCGAGCCCGTGCCCATCATCGGTGGCGGCCACTCCCCCGTTGCGCTCCGTCGCGCCGCGGCGCTGTGCGACGGCTGGATCGCCGCCGGCGCCTACAGCGAGGAGGAGGCGTGGGCGCACCTGGCCGACCTGCACGACGCCCTCAAGAAGGCCGGCCGTGACGAGGAGGGCTTCACGATCTACCTCTCGATCAACGAGCGGCCCGACGTGGACCTGTACCGCCGCTTCGCCGAGGCCGGCGTGACCGACTTCGTGTGCGCACCGTGGATGGGTGTCCCCGTCGCGCCGGGGACACCCGACGACGAGGCGCTGGCGGCCCGCCTCGGCGCCGTGCGGTGGTTCGCCGACGAGATCGTCGCCAAGGTCTGACACCGCCACGCCGGAGAACGCCGACGCACGCGAGAGGAGCCGCACGTGAAGACGATGAAGATCGGCCTGCAGCTGGGCTACTGGGGCTCGGGGCCGCCCCCCAACGCGGTGGAGCTCGTGATGGAGGCCGACCGCCTCGGCTATGACTCCGTCTGGACGGCGGAGTCCTACGGCTCCGACGCCCTGACCCCGCTGGCCTGGTGGGGATCGCGCACCGAGCGGGTCCGCCTCGGTACCTCGCTGTGCCAGCTGTCCGCGCGCACCCCGACCGCCATGGCCATGGCCGCGCTGACCATGGACCACCTCTCCGGTGGGCGCTTCGTCCTCGGTCTCGGGGTGTCGGGTCCCCAGGTGGTCGAGGGCTGGTACGGCCAGCCCTTCCCCGCCCCGCTCGCCCGCACCCGCGAGTACGTCGACATCGTGCGCCAGGTCCTGGCCCGCGAGAAGCCGGTCACCAGCGACGGCCCGCACTACCCGCTCCCCTACCCGGGTGGCACGGGGCTGGGCAAGCCCCTCAAGCCGATCGTCCACCCGCTGCGGGCCGACATCCCGATCATCCTCGGCGCCGAGGGACCCAAGAACGTCGCCCTGGCGGCTGAAATCGCCGACGGCTGGTTTCCCATCTTCTTCTCCCCCCGGGCGATGTCGTCGTTCGAGGCGTCACTCGACGAGGGTTTCGCCCGCCCCACGGCGCGACGCAGCGCGGAGGACTTCGAGGTGCTCGCCTTCGCGCCCACCGTCATCAACGGCGACACCGAGGCGGCGGCGGACGGGTTCCGGCCCTACCTCGCCCTCTACATCGGCGGCATGGGGGCCAAGGAGATGAACTTCCACTTCGACGTCTTCGCCCGCATGGGCTACGAGGAGGCGGCCCACAAGATCCAGGACGCCTACCTCGACGGACGCAAGGACGACGCGGCGGCCGCCGTCCCCACCGCCATGGTGGAGGACATCGCGCTGGTGGGCCCGGTGGCGAAGATCCGCGACGACCTCGAGGCCTGGCGCGAGTCGCGCGCCACGACCATGCTCGTCAACGGCGACGTCGCCACCCTGCGCACCCTGACCGACCTGGTGCTCGGCTAGGAAGGCGCGACGGGCGGCTCCTACATCGCCCTCGGTCCCGCCGCGGCCGGACCGACGTAGCTGGACGGCCCGAACCCGAGTATCGGGATGAAGATGAAGCTCAACAGGATCAGCCCGACCGCGAATCCCGTGCTCTTGGCGAACGACTTCGCCAGATCGAGGTCGATGATGATGCTGAGCACGAAGACGAAGATCGTCCCGATGAAGGGGACCAGGCCGATCAGGAACAGGGCGAGCCACCAACCCGGCCGCCCGATGACCTTCAACAGGATCCAGATGTTGTAGATCGGGATGATGGCCGCCCAACCCGGCTGGCCGGCCT
>JBEKVF010000072.1:0-8609 GCA_049514295.1 Acidimicrobiales bacterium | reverse complement strand
CCTCACGCTGGATCACCTACTTCTGGCTCTTCGCGGCCCTCCTGCTCGCGCTGATGCTGGACGCCGTGTACCGCAGCGCTGCGGTCAGGGACCGCCTGGGGCGGTTCGGGGGGGTGGCCGTGAGCACCCTGCTCGCGGTGGGCCTGCTGCTCCCGCTGGTGCCGGCGTGGCCCTACTCGGCCGCCCCTGCCAATGTGCCCACCTGGTTCACCAGCGCCGCGCGCTCCCTCCCGGCCGGTTCGACGGCGGTGATCTACCCCTTCGCCACCGCGGCCGACGACTCGGCCATGCTCTGGCAGGCCATGGCCGACATGACCTTTCGCATGCCCGGGGGGTTCGCGGTCATTCCGGGCCCGACGGGCGCGTCCTCCTTCGCCGGCCAGTCCTCCCCGCTGCAAGCCGCCCTGGCCGGCTGCTCCGCGGGAGCGAGCACGACGCCGAGCCTTTCGGCCGAGGCCGTCCGGGCGCAGCTGCGAAGCTGGCACACGAGAACGGTGGTCGTGGTGCCGACCTCTCCCGGTGCGGCGTGCGCCGAGGCGCTGTTCAGCAGCGCCCTGGGAATCCCGCGGAAGGTGGGTGGCGTCTCACTGTGGTCGAACCTTCCCGCGGCGTCGTGACCGGCCCCCGCGAGGAGTTTGCCGCGACCGGGAGCGACGACGCCCCGGGCGCCACCCTGTCCGCCACCCGGGAACCGGGCGAACCGCCGCCCGCCGGTGTGGGCGGGGGCCGCTGGAGGCGGACCTGGGACAACCTCGACCGCAACGGCCTGCGCGTCTTCTGGGTCGCCGTCGCGGTGGCGCTGCTCCTGCAGCTGGCCCTGTTCCTCGCCGTCAGCACGTTCCGCTACCACCGCTTCGACCTGTACACGGACTTCGGCACCTACGCGCAGGCCTTCAGCGTCATCGCGCACGGGAACCTCGACCCCTTCGACACCTTCCAGACCTACCCCTTCTGGCAGAACCACTTCGAGCTGGCGATGTGGCCCATCGGCCTGCTGGGGTCGGTGTGGCCGCACCCGATCGTGCTCCTGTGGATGCAGGACATCGCGGTGGTCGCCACCGAGCTCGTCGCTCTCCTCTGGATCGGCCAGATCTGCGCCGAGCGCGTCGGACCCCGGCGACAGCAGGTCGCCCTGATCGTGCTCGTCGCCACCGTCGCCAACGCCTGGTGGTGGGAGGCCACCATCTTCGACGTCCACTTCGAGACCTTCGGCATGCCGTTCGCGTTGCTCAGCGCCTACGCGCTCTGGCAGGGCCGCTACCGCACGGCCTGGGCCGCCGCCCTCGTCGGCCTGCTCTTCGGCGACGTCGTGGCCCTGTCCATCCTCTTCGTCGGCGTGGCCGGGCTGCTGTCGGCGCGCGTGCGGACTCGGGGCCGCGGCGTGTGGCACGCGGCCGGCCTGGCCGCACTCGGCGTGGCCTGGCTGATCCTCGTCACCGCCCTGCACGGCAACCGCGGCTCCGCGGTCCCCATCTACTACGGCTGGATCGTCCACGAGCCGTCGAACGCATCGAGCTGGGCCGTGTTCGGGTCGCTCGCCGCGCACCCCTCCGCCGACCTCCACGTGCTGCGGACGCAGACCGGAGCGATGTGGCGCGTCGTGGCCACCGGCGGTGCCCTGGGCCTCCTCACCCCGTGGGGGCTGCTGCAGGCGATCGCGGTCCTCGTGCCCGTGGCCCTCAACATCAACGGGTCCTTCTGGCTCCTGCCGGTCGGCGCGTTCCAGACCGTGACCGCGGTGCCGTTCGTCCTCGTCGGGACCGTGATGGTGCTCGTCTGGGTGGGCACCGGGCAGCCGGAGTGGCCCCGGCTCCGGGCCGAGCACGGCCACCGGCGGCTCGCCCCCTGGCGGGGGCCGGCGGCGTGGGTGCTGGGAGCGGCGGTCCTGGTGCTGGCGCTGTCCCAGAGCCTGCCCCTGTGGGACCAGCTGGCCTCGGGCTGGGACACGCCCTCCATCCTCAGCTCGGTCAGCGGATCGGCCGCCACCCAGCTCCGGGCCGTCCAGTCGGAGATCCCCGCCGGCGCCGAGCTCGTGGTCTCCGGCGGCGTTGTCGGGCGCTTCACCGACCGCCAGGCGGTGTACCCGGTGGAGCCGGCGCCCCAGAACCCCATCCCGATCACCTCCCCCACGGTGGTCTTCGTCCTCACCGACCAGGGCGAGGAAGGGGTGACGCCATCCGGCGAGCAGGCGGACGCGACCTTCGTGGCCCACCAGCTCGGAGCCACGCCCCTGCTGCACAAGGACGGGGTCACGGCCTATGTCTGGCACCCCGCCCCCGGCACGCCGCCCCTGGTCCTGCCCACGACGAACGCGGCGGCGCATCCCTAGCCCCATGTGGGGCACGATGGCCCCATGGCACACGACCGCAGATTCCGCTTCGCGGCGCAACTGAGCAAGGCGCCCGACGGCACGGCCCGCACATGGGCCGAGCAGGCCCGCCGGGCCGAGGATCTCGGGTACAGCGCGCTGCTGATGCCCGACCACTTCGGTGACCAGCTGGCCCCCGTGCCCGCGCTCGCCGCAGTCGCGGCCGCCACGACCACGTTACGCATGGGCTCGCTCGTCTTTTGCAACGACTACCGCCACCCGTTCGTGCTGGCCAAGGAGGCGGCCACCCTTGACGTGCTGAGCGAGGGCCGCTTCGAGCTGAGCCTCGGCGCCGGCTGGATGCGCACCGACTACGACGAGGCCGGGCTCCCCTACGACCATCCCGCCGTGCGGGTGGCGCGTTTCGAAGAGGCGGTGAAGGTCGTCCAGGGACTGCTGCGCACCGATGGTCCTTTCAACTTCCACGGCGAGCATTACGAGGTGCCGGGGCACACCCTCACGCCGCGGCCGGTGCAGCGGCCCGGGCCCCCGCTCATCATCGGCGGCGGGGGCAAGAGGGTGCTGTCCTTCGCCGCCCGCAACGCGGACATCGTCAGCATCAACGTCAACCTGCGCGAGGGGACGGGCGGGGCGGAGACGGCCGCCGACGCCACCCCCGAGCGCACCCGCCAGAAGGTGGCCTGGGTGAAGGAGGCCGCGGGCGACCGCTTCGACGATCTCGAGCTCAACTCTCTCATCGGCTTCGTCCTGATCACCGACGACGCGGCGGGCCTGGCGGCGCAGATGGCGCCCGCCTTCGGGATTCAGGCCGAGGACGCGCTGCACGTCCCGCTGGCGCTCGTCGGGACGCTCGACGAGATGGCCGACGAGCTCGAGTGGCGGCGGGCCGAGTACGGCGTCTCCTACTGGTCCATCGAGTCCGATTCCTGGGAGACCCTTGGGCCGCTCGTGAGCAAGCTGGCGGGCACATGACCATCACCACCGGCGCCGGGTGGGAGGCGATCGGCACCCACCGCGAGCTCTGCGGCGAGCGCATCTTCACCATTGACGCGCCGTCCATCGGGCCCGAGCGGCACGTGCCTCTCCTCGTGCTGCACGGCTTCCCGACGTCATCGTTCGACTACGCCGCCGTGCTCGACGGCCTGCGGGCGGGACGGCGCGTCCTGCTGCTCGACATGCTCGGCTACGGCCTCTCGGCCAAGCCCGACCGTGCCTACGCCATGGCGCTGCAGGCGGACATCGCCGCCGCCTACGTGGCCGCCCTCGGCGTCGACCGCCTGGCCCTGCTGACCCACGACATGGGAGACACGGTCGGCGGCGAGCTCCTGGCCCGTCGCGCCGAGGGGGCGTGGCCGGTGGAGGTGACGCGCCGGGTCGTGACCAACGGGAGCATCTACATAGAGCAGGCGCACCTGACGGGTGGCCAGCAGATGCTGCTCGGGCTGCCCGACGAGGTGCTGGCGGGTCCGATCCCGATTGACGCCGCGTCCGTCGCCCAGAGCCTGCGCGACACGTTCAGTGCCGCCACGCCCCTCGTCCCCGAGGGCTGGCCCGAGGACCCCGTGCCCGCCGCCGCGGCACAGGTCGTCCACGACGACGGGCACCGCGTGCTGCCACGCCTGATCCGCTACATAGAGGAGCGGCGGGCGAACGAGCGCCGGTTCACCGGGGCGATCGAGACCGACCCTTCGCCGCTGCACATCGTGTGGGGGCTCGACGATCCCATCGCCGTCGCGTCCATGGTGGACACGCTGCTGGCCGCCCGCCCCGACGCGACCGCCTCCCGCCTGGAAGGGGTGGGCCACTACCCCATGGTCGAGGCACCGCAACGCTTCCTCGGCGCCGCGCTGGCCGGGCTCGTCTGAGGTGCGGAGGCACCCGGGAGCCCTGGCTTAACCTGGCGCCGTGACGGGACGTCGTCGACCCTCGAACCGCTACGAGCTCCTCACCTGTGCGTGGTCGGGCCATGTCCTGGTCGGGACGGAGGCAGCGACGATCACACCCGACGACGCGCTGCTCGTGCGCGAGGACGGTGCCGTGCGCTGGCACCGGTGCCTGCGCTGCGACGACTGGGTGCAGCGAGCGGCGCCGGAAGCACCGAGTCGCGAGCGGGTCGAGAGCAGGGACGAGATCCGGCTGCCGCTGCGCGGCTCGGCCCTGCGCGACCGGTATGTGCTGCGCCTCATCGCCCTTGACCGCGCGGTCCACGTCGTGGTGCTGAGCAGTCTGGCCATCGTGTTGTTCACCTTCGCCGCCCACAATCAGGCCCTGCACCGCGACTACGAGAACATCATGAACGATCTCGCCGGTGGTGCCCCCGGCGCATCACAGGCGCGCGGGATCCTCGGCTACTTCGGCCGGGCCTTCAAGTACTCACCCTCGCACCTGCGGATCCTGGCGCTCGTGCTCATGGCCTACGCCGCGCTGGAGGCGACCGAGATGGTGGGCCTCTGGCTCAACAAGCGATGGGCCGAGTACCTGACCTTCGTCGCCACCACCGTCCTCGTGCCCTACGAGGTGTACGAGCTCACGCTCAGCGTGAGCGTGTTCAAGCTCGTCGCTCTGGCCATCAACCTCGCCGTCGTGATCTACCTCCTCTTCGCCAAGCGGCTCTTCGGGCTCCGGGGCGGCCACCGGGCCGAGCAGTCCCGCCGCGAGCTCTCGAGCGGCTGGGGGGCTATAGAGCGGGCGACGCCCGCCGTGGGCGTCTGACCGTCAGGCCGGCGCCTCCACCTTGAGGTGGCGCACTTCGGTGGGCAGGCTGGCGTAGAGGTCGGCCACCAGGTCGTCGCGCAGCGCCTGGCGGCCCGGGTCGTCCCACAGGTTCTCGAACTGGTGAGGGTCGTCGTCGACGTTGTACAGCTCGCCGGTCGCGATGCCGATGCCGCCGGGCCCCGTGCCCGTCTGCTCGTACACGACGGGGCACGGGTTGAGGACACCGTCGCCCCAGACCTCCTCGAGGCCGTTGGGCTGCCCCGCGGTCGACGGCTCGTAGACCGTGCACAGCCACCCATCGCGGTAGACGGAGCGCAGGTGCATGCCGTAGCCCGGGAACTGGCTGTCCCACTCGCACAGTGCGCGCTCGCGCCCGGGCTCGCCGTCGGCACGCGGGAGGGCGTGGCCCTGCATCCACGGCGCCGGGTCGACGCCGGCTATGGCGCAGAACGTCGGCGCCAGGTCCACCTGGCCCACCGGGTCGTTGACGATCGCCGGCGCGACTCCGGCCGATGGCGCCGGACGCCACACGAAGGGCAGCCGCATGAGCGCGTCGGTGTGGTACGGCCCCTTGTAGAGGAGGCCGAAGTCACCCTGCATCTCGCCGTGGTCGGTGGTGAAGATGACGTCGGTGTCCGCCAGCCAGCCCCGCTGCTCTATGCGCTGCAGCACCCGCCCGCACGCCTCGTCGATGAGCTCGTTCATGACGTGGACCTTGGCGTTGACCTCGCGGATCTGGTCGTGGGTCAGCCGGGAGGGGACGAAGGCCGCCGGGCCCCCCTCCATGTTGGAGAAGCGGCCGTCCCAGAAGGCGAACCAGTGCGCCGGCTTGCGCGCCAGGATCTCGCGGATCGCCTCGTCGGAGCCGGGGTGGCCCGGCGGCAGGTCGAGGTCCTGCCAGGGCACCCGGGAGAGCTCGGAGGCCGGGGGGTCCCAGGGGTGGTGCGGGTCGGGGAACGACATCCAGCAGAACCACGGGTCGTCGTCGCCGAGCGACGTGAGCCAGTCGACGGTCAGGTCGGCCACCCAGTCGGTGTGGTACCACTCGCGGGGTATCGGGTTGTTCTTCGTCTCGGGCGCGCCGGTGTCGCCGCCCGGCTCGGCCTGGAGCAGCCCGGCGAAGCTGTGCATGTGCTCGGGGTGGTGCTCCTTGAGCCAACGGCCGTAGTGCGCGATGGGATGGTCGCCCCAGGCGGCGGCGTGCATCGCCTGCTCCGACCGCTCGAATCCCCGCCAGGGTCCGTCGTCGCCCCGGGCCACCCGGGCGTTCTCCTCCCACTTGAGCTTCGGGTCGAAACCGGGCTCGAAGTGCGCCTTGCCCAGCAGCGCGGTGCGGTAGCCGGCCGTGTCGTGCAGGTACTGGGCGACCGAGGGGGCGTCGACCGGCAGGGGGATTCCGTTGGCCACCACACCGTGCGTGCGCACGTACTGGCCCGTGAGCATGGTCGAGCGGGCGGGCATGCACACCGTGTTCTGGTTGTAGGCGCGCCGGTAGTTGATGCCCTCGGCGGCCAGGTGGTCGACCACCGGTGTGCGGGCCACCGTGCCGCCGTTGCAGCCGAGGCTGTCGTAGCGCTGCTGATCGGTGGTGATGAAGAGGATGTTCCGGCGCCGGGCGCCAGCCGGCGGCTGCACCTCAGCCATCTGCGACCCCGCTCCGGTCCCGGGGTGCCAGCGCGTCCATGACGGGCTCGCAGGCCAGGAGGACGGTGCGGTCGAGCCCGCGCTCCCGGTGTGTGTGGGCCGCCTCGTAGTTCGGCGACGTCACCATGTCGACGAAAGCGGCCCTGCTCGGGTAGGAGACCAGCGCCACCAGGTCCCAGTCGTCGGCGGCGGGGTCCCCGATCAGCACGTGCTCGGGCCGGCCCGTCCAGATGACCCGGCCGCCGCGGGCCTCCACCATCTTGACCACCTGGTCGCTGTAGTCCCGGTAGGCGCCGGCGCCCGTCGTCTCGGTGGCGCCGCCCTCTGGCGCGCCGGGCTGGTCCGGGCGGGCGAAGTGCAGCAGGTTGATCATCACGACCTCCCCGTCACGGCTGCCGTGGGCGAACTCGGTGAACTGCTCTCTCGTCGGTGTGATGGCCATCGGGCTCCCTGCCTCTGTGGTTCCTGTTCGTCACACCGCCGCTCGTGACCGCCGATAGGTTGGCACGGACCGGGTGGGGCGACGGATCACTCGGAGTTGAGCATCCGCTCCAGGTCGAGCTCGAGGTCCTCCATCAGCTCCACCAGGAACCGCAACCGCTCGGCCGCTCCGTCCGCGGCCAGGAGACGCTGTGCGTCGTAGGCACTGACCGGCGCCGCCGCGCAGAGCTGCCACGACGCCATCTCGGCGTCCCCGTCACCGTCGAGCACGAGGTCGGGCGGCAGTGCGGCGGCCCCACCCTGTTCGGCGAGCAACCCCCGGGCCCGGCGCACCCGTTGCGCGGCCACCCCGAGGACGGGGCCGGGGTCCTCCGGATCAGGCACCGGGATCGGCTCGGCGACCAGCGCCACCGGGTAGGGGTCGTCGGGGAGCCAGCGCTCGACCTCTATGAGCGCCTCGCCCCACGCCTCGAGGAGCGAGCGTCCGTCGGCCAGCTCAACCGCCTTCGTGATGACGCACCGCGTACCGAGGAGGGAGCGCTGGTCCCCGCCTCCGACCTCGGAGCCCCGCTCGATCAACACGATGCCGAAGCGCTGGTCACCCGCCAGGCAGTCGTGCAGCATCTCCCGGTAGCGCGGTTCGAACACATGCAGAGCCATGGAGGCGTGTGGGAACACGACCGCGGAGAGCGGGAACATCGGCAGCCGCTCCCCTGACATGCCCCACCATGGCATGCTCCGCCGTCTGTGTGCAGCCCGCACCGTGTTGCACGCCGGACGCGAGAGGGGCCGGCCTCGCGGCCGGTCCCTCACTCGTTGTACTTGTACGTGTGTCTGAGCGCAGCTGCTTGGCTCCAGCCTGCGGCGCAGTAGGTGCGGGGGCCGCCTCGTCGGCCGGCCGGCACACGCACCGGCGCGAACACGGCCTCGTTCATACGCCGGGCTCCACGCCAAGCGGGCTGCTCTGGGGCGTCACCGAAGCCGACATCGGTGACGCCGTCTCAACCCGGCGGATCGCCCTCCTCGGTCGAGCGTGTCGATGGCATCGGCAGCTCCTTTCTCTCGGGGCAACGGCGGGTGCTCCGTCTGCCGCTCTTTCGTCCAGTATCCACCTCGGTCCCGGCCGTGTGAACCCCACGCGAACTGGGCATTCGCGAAGCCCCTGGTGGAGCCGCGCGTCGTCACGCGAACTTCATCTCTTTGTGACAGAACCCGCCCCGCGCACCAATCATCACGTGGCCACGACTCCCCTACGCTCTGGATATGGCACTCCCCGTCCCCAAGGAGAACACGACGGCCGTCGTCACCGGCGCCTCGTCGGGCATCGGCGCCGACATCGCACGCGAGCTCGCCCGGCGCGGCCACGGCGTGACCCTCGTGGCCCGGCGCGAGGACCGTTTGAAGGCACTGGCCGACGAGCTGGCCGGCGCGCACCGCGTGCGCACGGAGGTCATCGCCGCCGACCTCACCAACGCCGACT